>JANNCG010000413.1:0-5524 GCA_031386385.1 Myxococcales bacterium | reverse complement strand
CGATTTCGCGACCGCTCAGGCGCGCCAGTGGATAGAGCAGTACTTCGGATCGCTTGCGAATACGCCAGTGCCTCCGCGGAGTGCAGTTGCGCCAGTGACGATTTCGGCTGAGCGACGGATCGTGGTCGAGGCGCCCGCCGGCAATCGTGTTCTGCTCCGATGGCCGACTCCGGCGTGGCTTGCCCCGGGCGATGCTGATGCGACCCTAGCGGCCTTTGTCCTCTCGGGGACGACCCACTCACGGCTCGATCGCAGGCTCGTCGACGAGTTGGACATTGCGTCCAGCGTGAATGCGAACCAAATCAGCGGCAGCGAGTCGGGGATGTTCACCATTGCTGCCTCGGGAGCGGAACAGCACACCAACGATGAATTGATGATACAGATCGACGCTGCGTTAGACGTGCTCCGGACGCAGCTCATTGCACAAGCCGAGTTTGACCGTGCAAAAAGGCGCGTGGTTGAACGCGTTCGTCGTGAGGGGCTCACGCTCGAATCACGCTGCGAACAACTTGCGAGTTATGGTGAGTTTGATCGACAAGCGCTGGACCTTACCGCAGTTCAACTTGAGCAGCTCCAGCAGAGCACTCCGCAGAGCGTCCTTGCATTTGCGCGTCAATGGCTTGCACCCGAGCACAGACTTGTGGCCTTTCTTCGACAGACCTATCGCGAAGAACGGCGCGGGGTGCTCGCGCAGGGACCGGTGTCCCTCCAACCACGCAACGCGCTGAGCGCGACGACACCCACAGTCACACCCACAGCATTCACGCTTCGAGGTGCACAATGACTGCGAATTGGAGGCCGTTTCTGTGGTTGTTCGCGGTGCAAATGTTCTGTTGCGCAGGTCGCACACGGGCGCCACTGCCGCTACCAACAACCCCTCTGGTACCGACGCAAGAGCAAGCATTTCGCGCGCAACCGCCGCCAGCACAACCGCAGGCATCATGGAGTCCGCCGGTGTCTCGAAGAGCGACACTGCCCAATGGACTTACGGTATTCTCACTTCCAGCGCTTGCCTCAAGCGAAGATCTGATCCATGTGTTCTTCGTCAATCGTCGCGCGAGCGAAGACGACCCTCGGTTTCAGGCCGGACTCGCTTCGCTCACAGGACAGCTGCTCGCCACAGGGACAGTCCCTCACCCCGGGCTGAGCTTTCGTGCCGAGCTCGATTCGCTTGGAACTTCACTGACTCATGGCACCGATCGAGACGCCACCGTTCTCTCTATGAGCGTCCGACGCGCGGACCTTGATCGCGCATTGGCCTTGCTCGCAGAAGCAGTGATTCAGCCCAGTTTTGCGCCCGACGAGTTTTTGATTGCCCGACGCAAGCAAATGGATGACCGGGCTCAAGAGGTATACAGCCGCAACTCGCTGGCCCGAGGTCTCGCAGAAAACCTCTTGTATGTAGGCCACCCCTATTCGCGTCCGATGACGGGACTTGGACCAGAAATACGCAGTCGCACAAGAGAGTCATTGGTCGCGTATCACCACGCTGTCTTTGCTCCGTCCAATTGCGCACTGGTGCTCGCCGGACCTCTCGATGAACCGACGGTGCAGAGTGTCGCGTCGCGTGCATTTGGAGCATGGAGCCAAACGCCAGACGCGGTCGTTGCTGAGGCCATCGTCAGCGATCCTGTTGCACTTCCAGCAGTGAGAATGCACGTCATTCACCGCTACCGAGCACAACAATCGCTCGTGCTCGCGGCTTGGCGCGGGCCTGGGCACCAAACGGCCAATAGCCCTGCAGTCTCGGTGCTTGAAACAATCCTCGGCGGGATGTTCACTTCGCGATTGAACCGCGCACTCCGACACGATGCTGGCTATTCGTACGGAGCGTCTTCTGACTGGGCAGCGAATCATCGGGGTGGCCTGTTTGTCCTGCAGAGCAACGTTAGGACCGCTGAAACCGCCGAGGCCGTCACGACCATCTTTCGTGAGTGTGAGCGGCTACGGACTGCGCTTGTCACAGACGCTGAATTGCTTACAGCGAAGACTCAGCTTCGCGAACGGTGGATCGACGCAACGGAAACACCTCTTGGCTTGGCAGCGATTGCCGCAAGAGAGTTTATTGACAATCGGCCAGCAAACTACAGAGCCGTTGCTTTTGAGCGGCTCGCAGCGGTCACCGCCGAGCAAGTGCGCGAAGCTGCGCAAACCCTCTTGGTAGCGAACAGCGGAGTTGTTGTGATCGTCGGAGATCGAGAACAGCTGCAGCCACAACTTCGCAGCGCGGGCTTTGGCCCGATTGCGGATCACGATTACCAATAGCAAGTTCGCTCGGCGCTCGACCCGCGTACGCAAAGTTCGAGCATGCTAAGCTCCCGTGGATGCGCTCGGGCACAGACACAAGAATCCAAAGCTGCGTCGCGGTAGCTTTTGCGCTCTTCAGCGCTGAAAAGCTCGCCTACGCGCAGGTTGAGGCACCCGCCGTCACAACGCCACGTCCTCCCGTCGAGCGTCGTGTCGCCAGGCCCGCCACAATCATCGTTGGGGGACTTCTCACCTCCGCCGGATTTGCTGGTGGAATTGGCGGAAGTTTGCTGCTACTCGGAGCATTCTCACGTAGCCCGGGCTGGTTCGGAACCTTTGCTGCGGGCGCTGCTGGTGGAGCGCTTGGAGCTGGAATTGGGATGCTCGGCACGGACGCGATCTTCGGGCTTCACGCGCACGGTTGGGGATCGTTTGTCGGCCCAATGATTGTTGGAACACTCACCGTGCTCGGGCTCGCAACGGCCAACGGAGACCTGAACAAGCTCGCAAATATAGTCCTCCCAGAGGTTCTACTGATTGTCCCGATAACGATCATCGCGAACGAGCTCGTCGCGTCGTATTACTATCAATTCCCGCGCGAATCACTTGATCAATCCGAGGCAACGATCACTCGACCACGGACCCGCGCATCGCTCACGCCGCGCTTTCAACGCAGTCTCACCGTCACCATCGCAAGCCCAGTCACCGGGCCGACGGTGTCGTTGCTTGGTTCGTTCTAAGAGGCTTCGTCACTCACAATCGTTCGCGGCGGGTGGGCAGTGTAGCGGTGGGGGTTTAGTGGCGAACGTCGCGTGTGATGTGCACGGTGCAGAGGCTATCACTCACACGCAATATCGCTCGAATGGTGAAAACAGGACAGTCGTGTGTCGAATAGTTTTACGTGCGTATTTGCAGCAGTTTAGCGACTGTGGATCCGATGGATTCCCCCATTTTAGCCGCGCGCGGGCGGACATTAGCGCCTCTCCTATTTGAAGTCAAACTCGGGACGCTGGCAGCTCGATTCTGATCGGCACACTCCGACGACTCCCGAATCTCGAAGTCGTTCTTCCTCACAGGCGATGCTCAGTCCTGGTGGATTAACGTATCTGCAGGGACAACAGATCGGCGCAGACCCGCTGCAGGTACTTGAGTTCGCACATCTCGAGGAGCCGAGTCCATCGGTTGTGTCAGCCGCTCTGCTATCGGTCTCGAGAATCGCGATCGCGTCCCGGTCGTTGCCGCTCACCGAATTGCCGCAAGCCATCCCGCCGTACGCCAAGAAATATCGCAAAACGAGATGGCGCGGTTTCATGAATTGTTTAGTGAACCAACTGCTGTTGTTGTGCGACGGTGTTTTGCGCAAGCCATGAATGAGAAAATTTTTGTCCAAGCCATCAAATCAGCTCAGTTCGCTTTGAAGCCGACGGCACTCCTGCGGTTAGCCGCTCGATTGCGACGACGACCGTTGAGTCACAGTGGAATATTGAGTCTGACGCCAATCTTGGGCGTGCCGGTGGACGTTATGTGGTCCGCCTGTCAGTGGGTTCGCATGCACTGGAAGTATCATTTTTTGGCAATCGGCTTCACGGATAGTGAAATAGACCGTCTGCTTTCGCCGTGGATTGGGCCGCCAATTTCGCCGTCAAACCAAGAAATTGGCGCATTGGCGCGTTCGTTCGCGCATGGGGCTAGTCCATCGCTGACCGTCATGAAAATCGCAGAGCTTGCACGTCAACCGTTGTCACGCTTCCACGTGCAATGTGGATTGTCTTGGGTGTTCCCGAATTTACCGTTGGATCTGCGCGTGGCTGGCGACCGGTGGATCCGAGTTCAGAAGATACTCGACCAGTGGCGGGGCGTGGCGACGATCAGTGACCTCCAATTTGACGAGCTGCTCCGTCCGTGGTTTTCGAGTGTCGAAAATTCTGGGGAACTCGCGCGGTAATTTGCCGGCTCCGCAACATCGTGGAGTTGATTTTTCGGCGCTAAGAAGTCAAGGTCGCGGCAACCATTGCCGGTCCCGCTGCGGTAGTAGCAGAGGGCAAAGCTTTGTAGCTTCAGTTGATTCAAGTAGACCACTCGAGGTTCGCGACGGCAGTCTTTGTCCCATGCGACGCACCGGTCCAAGGCCCCCACGAATGTAGCGCAGAGCACATTCTTGCACGCACTTTCAGCGTCGGTGGATCTACGTTGAGAGAACGCTCGCTCCGATTCATGAATGCCTGTGACGCTCCACGGTGGGATCCAATTTTTGCCTGAACCAGAGCCCGGGTGCTCGTGGGATACCCTTGCGATGACGGGTCAATGGTACCCACTCAGCGAACTTCCGTTTGATGCTTTGCTTAAGTTCTCGTATCGTCCTGACGACGATGTGAAGAAGTGGGCCAACACACCGAGCTATTTTCGGTTGACGTTGTGGGAGGACTGCGACGTGAGCGATTTTACTTTTCGGTTCGATGCGAGCAGGTTCTGCGCGTCGCGACACTAGCGTGTGATGGGCAACGATCTGGCCCGGCGATGGAATTTTTGCAATAGCTGTCTGCGTGTAGGCGCCTGAAGAATCGGACGATTCAGTGTTGAATTTGCAGCATATTGTAAGGTGTTGAATTTGAGAAATTTGCTCATGTCTCAGCCAACCTACGCGTGAGATCGTCGCGTCGTCTAACCCTTCGAGTGCCACCGGATGAGTCAACACTCTATCCAGAAGTGTTAGAGTTGCTCAGGATCGCTGGATGGAGTCCTGAGCGACGACTCGATCAAAGTGTCGATGCATTCTGCGAGCCATTTCTCAAAGCATCGGGGTTGCCGCTAATTGAACCCGCCAAGTTTGTCCTCGAACGCTTTGGCGGCCTCGTCGTCCCGAGTGACGGGCCTGGGATTTCAATCTCTCGATGTGGATTCGACTTTGACGTTCCGCGATTGGCGCTCGATTACCTCGGTCCGGTTTGGGCTTCGTGCTCCAAAAATTATGGGGCGACTCTCTTTCCATTGGCGAGAATGACCAGCGACCACGGACGGCTAGTCTGTGATCCCAATGGCGTATTTGGCACGATTGACGAGATCAGTCGGATCTGGATTTGGGGTTCGTTCGAACGCGCAATGAACTGCAACTTGCTCGGAATCTGCGAACCGTTGGTCGTTCACCCGCTTCAGTGGTGAACGCTGAGGGTTTCGCGCCGAACGCCGAACTGTGCCGCAGACGCTATCGCTCAAACACGATATTGCTCGACGACTCACAAACGACAGGCGCCCGTCGGGTCGTCTGCGAGTGTATTTG
>JANNCG010000409.1:0-7830 GCA_031386385.1 Myxococcales bacterium | reverse complement strand
CTCAAACATCCCCTTGCTTCTGGCGGGCTCGAACTAGCCGCTCAATCACCGAGGCGGGCGGGGATGCAATGTGGTTAGATAGCGCTGCGCTATGCAGAAACCACTCGCACTTCTGGCCACACTGATCGCCACGGTTCTGCTCTCTTGCGTGGGGCCGCTGACGGAGGTGTGGGTTGTGGTCGAGAGCAACATTCCTATCTCGTTCGAGTCGACAACGCCGGGTCTTGAGAGCGTGCAAGTGATCGTACGCACAAACACGCAGTCGCTATGGGATCAGTCATACTCACTCGCAAACCGCACCTTTGCATTGCCGGGGCACTTTGTCATTCGGCCGTCGAGCTCAGACGAGTCCCGCCCCATCGAGCTTCTGGTGACGGGAAAGTTTCGAGGAGCGAACACCTCCGTTGAGCAGCGCGCAGTGTTCACCTTTGCCCGTGGCAGACGCCTTGTTTTGCGCATGTTTCTCGCAGCGGAGTGCGTAGGGCAACGCCAGCTTGACTGCGCCGCGATGAGCAGCACGTGCGGCGAAGGTGGGCTGTGCATTCCGGTCGTGCGATCTGATCTTGCGGAGTACGGTGGCGACGCGGCGGCACCGAGAATTGACGCGATTGCTGACGCAACGACAACGGACGGAATGGTGGGCCTTGACCCCGAGCTGCAGCCGCCAAAACTGCTTCGACCCTTGAGTGGGAGCGTCATGAGCACCGCACGTCCGGCAATCCGATGGAGGCTTATCCCCGGACTCATCGGTGCGCGGGTAGAGCTGTGTTTGGACCGGACGTGCACGATCCCTGTGCCAAACATCGGGCCAACGGACGTGGACGGCAATGAGTTTATCCCCCCATCGGATTTGCCTAGTGGGACAGTGTTTTTTCGCATTGCGAGCCGAACGAATCGAACTCGTGGGCTGACACAAAGCCCTGTGTGGCAAATGAGAATCCCACGAACCGTTGTCCCCATCATGGGCACGCAGATCGCCGACAGCGCGATTCGAACAGACGCAGACCTCGACGGAAATGGAATGGCCGACGTCGTGTTTGATTCAACACAGGGCATGCTTTCGCGAAAAATCAGAGTCATTTTTGGCACTCGCTCACCCATGTCCATGGCGCTTGAGCCCCTGCCCACGATCATCCCGACAGCGAGTCCAGACCTCGTCGGAGATCTCAATGGTGATGGCTTCGTGGATTTTGCGGCGCAAGTCGCAAACGGTGTGCAGGTGATTTTTGGCAGGATCAACGCATCAGAAAATCCGCTAAGTACCGCACTGATTGCCCTCCCGGCCGGCCTGACCCCGACGAGCGGATTTGGCGCGCGGCTGTCCGGTGCGGGAGATCTCAATGGGGACGGTTTTGGGGACATGATTATCGGCGCACATCGTGCCGCCGCCGGGGGCGTTCTACAGGCCGGTCAAGCGCACATACTGTTCGGTGCAGCGACTCTGCCCGCCAGCGTTCAACCTGCATTTTTGCAGGGAACTTCTCTCGACGAACAGCTTGGATTTGCCCTCTCCGCGGCAGATTTTTTCGAGGCCGGTGCGCAGATTCCCAGCGTTTTGTTGTCGGCACCACAGGGGATGCTGAACCCTCCGGGCAATCTCCGAATTGCCAAGTGGAATTCGATGGGATCAATGCTCGCCCAGGTTGGGCTCGTCAACCTCGCGGGCGCGGCGAATCCAGCACACTTCGGCACATCCATGGCGCTCATGGGCGACAACAACGGCGACGGCAGGGCCGATCTGATTGTCGGCGCTCCCGATTTTCAACAAGTCGGAATCCCCCTCGGCACCGTGCGCTGGCAACCCGGTCCCCTTGTCGCGGGCGGCAACCCAACACGCTCACTCGAAGTAGGCGCAATGGGTCAGCCCATCGGGAGCAACGTGGCTCACCTTGGGGATGTAGACGGCGACGGTTTTGGAGACCTCGCGCTCACTCGCCGCAACGGAAACGCCTTAGTCGACACCGAGGTTGGGATTTTTCGTGGCAACTCGGCGGGACTCCCCACCGTGGTGAACCCTGTATTTATCCAAGGAAACACCGTCGCCGGTAATTTTGTCGGCGCGATCGTAGAGGGTATCGGCGACTTCGACGGGGATGGACTCGCGGACTTTGTCTCCGACGAGTCCGACCGAGGGACAACCTATCGATTGGTACTGTACAAAGGGCGCCGGTTTCCACTCGGAGCACCCATGGTTCTCGTGTCAGGATCAGGTACAGTCCATGGGGCCGCGGCTGCAAACTAACCCGCGCTTGAATATTGATCTAAACCTATATGCTTGTTTCTAAGACGCCTCGCACGATACCGAGATTCTCACTGCTTTCGATCCTTGCCACACTCCTGGCGACCTTTCTGCTCTCTTGCGTCGGCCCGCTGACAGAAGTTTGGGTGATCGTTGAGAGCAATATTCCAGTCTCTTTGCCCGCCTCGACGCCCGGACTTCAGAGCATTCAGGTCACCGCGCGGATAACTGGGGAGATGATGTTTTTCGCCGACCAGCCATTCTCTCTCACACAAGGGATGTTTGCGTTGCCTGGACACTTCGTGATTCGTCCAACGACTGCAGACGAAACACGGCCCGTTGAGCTTGTCATTGAGGGGTTGCTTCAAAACGCTACGAAGGTCTCGCAACGAGCGGTGTTCACCTTCGCCCGTGGTCGAAGGCTCGTTTTGCGCATGTTTCTCGCGTCAGAGTGTGTCGGTCAAAGAGAGATCGAGTGCCGGATGATGAACCGCACGTGCGGCGCTGGTGGCATGTGCATTGAGCCCGAGCGGATGAATCTCCCTGAGTACTACCCAGACGCTCCGGCACCCACGATGGACGCGACGATGGACGTCGTGCCTCCCGCGGATGTGATGATCGATCCAAGTCTCACTGCCCCACAATTGATCTCGCCGTTGAGCGGTAGCGTGATGTCTACGCGCACGCCAACGATTCGCTGGGATCAGCTCCCAACTGCGGGCGGCAGTGTACTTGAGTTTTTCAGCGACCGCGCATGCACGCAACCTGTTGGCTCACCCGTTGTCCATGCTTCGCCAGGCGATCGGCAGTCAGGAGTGTTTGCGTTTGGCGCAGGGTCCGCCATTCGCGTGGTCTATTTTCGAGCTTACAACACCGCACCGGGTCGACGCGGCCCCGCAAGCCCTGTTTGGCAAATGAGACTGCCACGGGTTAGCGCACCAGGAGCGATCGACAGCGCCATTCGCACGGATCCCGACTACAACGGGGACGGGTACGCAGACATCGCTTATGACATCACTGGTCCGATGGGCACGAAGGAGTTGAGGGTGGAGTTTGGCAAGCCGACCGGCGGAGCGGGCCCAGCAGTGGCTCGCAGCATTGCGAACGTCAATTTCACGAGCCCACGACTTATCGGCGACGTCAACGGGGATGGCTTTGTGGATTTCGCAGTCGGCAACACCGGACGCAGAAGCCCGCTCATTTACACCGGCCGGACAGACACTCAATCAATCTTTATGGCTGCCTCGCCAACTGTCGCAATTTTAGGTTCAGCGCTCAACGACTACGGCGCGCTGATCACCGCCGCAGACGACGTCAACGGAGACGGCTACAAAGACTTTATGATCGGGGCTGGGTTTCCAGGACGTATGACTCCGCAGACCTATTTGCAACTCGGTGGTCCGGACCCGATGCTTCCTGCGGCAATTCTTGTCTCGACTGGAGCGTCCTCGGCACTCGGTGGCTTCGGAATAAGCGCCGCCGACATGGATGGAGATGGGCGCTCTGAGATCGCGATCTCACAGCCTTTCATTGACAATCCAATGACACCCAACGGTCGCAATGGGCTTATCGATATCTTTCGATGGTCATCGATGATGGGCCCGCCCAGTATGGCCGCACGCCTCTTGATGAATCCCGAACAACCCAACCAACAACTCGGACTCGTGCTCTCGCTGCTAGGTGACAACAACGGGGACGGACGCGCGGACCTCATCACCAACGCGAACGGGTATTTTGCCGCACTCGGAACAGCCGGAGCCATCGGGTGGAAGGCTGGTGCCACAGGTATGCTCACGCCCTCAGTTAATCTCTTGCGCGCAGGGACACCAGCGGAGCCATTGGGTCGCAACATCGCTCAGGTAGGCGATCTCAACGGCGATGGCTATGGCGAGATCGCGACGACCGTCGGACCCGACGCTCCAACGTCCATGGTCCACATCTACGCTGGCTCCGCCATGGGTCCCGTGATGAGTCCACCGGCAATGAGTCTCTCTGGCAACGCCGCGATGATGAGCAGTGTGGGATCGATCCTCGCTGGCGTGGGCGATTTTAACGGCGACGGTTTCGATGACTTCGTCTGTCCGCTGGTCGCAACACCTGCTCCCATGAGCCGCTTGGATTTGTACCTCGGCGGAGGGACGTACCCTCTCACCTCAACAACCATCGCCACTGGAACCATCCACGGCGTCGCAGGGACAAATTAATTATATTGCTTTTTCATTATGATTGCCTCGACAAATCACTTTCTTCCGCCTAAGCGGTCACTCCTTTTGGCTCTCTCAATGCTGCTCTTTGTGGGCTGCCGAACACCCGCGACACAGATTCAACTTTTTCTCGACACCGACGCGCCGACACAAAGACCGCTGACCGTAGAGGTATTTTCGTTTGTCGGAGCAATCGCTCCGAGTGCCCTCCCATCCCGTGCAAACGGGATCTCGATGAGGTCACTTCGGTTGGTGCGAATGAACAACGCGATGGATACCTTCACCGCGGGCGGCTCGATCGGAATACTTCCCCCTGCTGAATCGCCGGCGAATAGCGTGACGCTTTGGATCCGCGCGACGATTGCCGCGACACCGACCTCGCCTGAGATTTTTCTCGAGCGCGCAGCAACGATGACATTTGTGCGAGGACGCTCAGGGACCGCGAGAGTGTTTTTGCCCATCCGTTGTGGAGATCGCTCGATGGATTGCACTTCTGTGGCACCCGCTCTGTGCACAGTGAGCGTGCGATGCCGCGAGCAAAATGCGACCTGTGGTGATCTGGGAGCCTGCGTTCAGCCTGAGCTTGCCGTGACCGAGTCCGGCAATGATGCATCGATGACCGATCTTTCAACTGCCACAGATACTCCAAGTGGTCTATCCATTGTCGCCCCCATTCTTATGCGCCCTCTGAGTGGAAGCGTCATGTCGACTCCGCGTCCGTTGATCAAATGGAAATTTCCCATGGGCGTCACTGCTGCGCGGGTTGAGTTTTTTCTCGACCGAGCGTGTATGCAACCCATCATGGGTCAGTCCGTGTTTGATGTCGACGCTGCGGAGCTTCAAGCGCCGACATTGCCTCTCGGGAAGACCGTGTTTTTTCGAGTACGCGGACGGGTCGCAGATAGAGTAGGTCAAACTCCTTCCCCCGTCTGGCAAATACGAATCCCGGCCATTAGCGCACCAGGAGCCATCGACAACGCAATTCGCACAGATCCCGATTACAACGGCGATGGGTTTGCAGATATAGCTTATGACTCAACATCGGTCGCTGGGACACGCTCGCTAAACGTTGCGTTTGGCGCTGCAATGCCCGACGCTGGCCCGGCGCAAGTGAGCGCAATGAGCGACGGGCCGATGACAAGTCCGCGACTCGTTGGCGACATCAACGGGGATGGCTTTGTGGACTTCGCGGTCGGCCTGACCGGACGAAGAGGCCCGCTCATTTACGTGGGACGTGCAGACACTCAGACAATCTTCATGAGCAACGCGCCAACCACGGAGATGCCGCCGTCAGCATTAAGCGACTATGGTGCGCAGATCACTCACGCCGGCGACGTCAACGGAGACGGATTCGGCGACTTTCTGATCGGCGCTGGATTAAGCGGGCGTTTGACTCCGCAGACCTATCTGCAGCTCGGCGGTCCCGGCCCGATGCTTCCCCCACCAATTCTTGTGTCTATGGGGACGGTTTCGGCACTCGGTGGCTTCGGAATAAGCGCAGCCGATATCGACGGAGATGGGCGCTCTGAGATCGCGATCTCACAGCCGTTTATCAACAGCCCAATGAGCGCTTCTGGCGTAATCGATGTCTTTCGATGGTCCTCCATGTCGATGGCTCCCAGCACAACCGAGCGTCTCGTCATGAACCCCGAACAACTCAACCAACAATTCGGAGTCGTGCTGTCTTTGCTAGGTGACAACAACGGGGACGGACGCGCAGACCTCATCACCAACGCCAATGGGTATTCTGCGGCAATGGGAACAGCCGGAGCCATCGGTTGGAAGGCTGGTTCCATGGGTATGCTCACGCCCGCAGTTAATCTCTTGCGCGCAGGGACACCAGTGGAGCGATTGGGTCGCAACATCGCTCAGGTAGGCGATCTCAATGGTGATGGCTACGGCGAGATCGCAACGTCCCTCGGACCCGTTGTTATGCCAACGTTCACCGTTCATATCTACGCTGGCTCTGCGACGGGTCCCGTGATGAGCCCACCGGCAATGAGTATCTCTGGCAACGTGATGATGATGAGCAGTGCGGGTTCAATCATCGCGGGCGTCGGCGATTTTAACGGCGACGGCTTCGATGACTTCGTCTGTCCGCAGGTGGCAACACCTGCCCCCATGAGCCGACTCGATTTGTACTTGGGTGCCGCGATGTATCCACTGTCCTCGACAACCATCGCCACTGGAACCATCCACGGCGTCGCGGGGACAAATTAACCCCACGGCCCACTCACGTTCTCGCCACTTAGGCTAAAATACATGCAAAATCGCTCATTATTATTGCTCTCCGCGACCGCTGTTGCGCTGATCCACTGCTCCACGCCCGCCACACCCATGGACGCAAGTGACGCGGCTGTGGCAACAGACACGTTTCAGCCAACAGACATCGTGTCGCTATCTGACGTGGCTCTTGATGTCCCCACCACGATGGACGCAGACAGCGGGAGCACACAAGACGACGCATCGCGCGAAGCGAGCACAACGGACGCATCCGACGTAGTCGCCTTACCCGACGTGAACATCATTGGAATGTGCCCCGCCGCGATGCCCGTCATGGGCGCGATGGGCGTCGCCGCGCCACGCTTGATCTATCCGCTCAGCGGCAGCGTCGTCTCAAACGCGCGACCCACGGTGCAGTATCGCTTGCCTGCGGGTGTCACCGGTGGGCGTGTTGAGTTTTGCAGCACGCGAGACTGCGACACGCTCTTGGCGGCGTTTGAGAGCGACTCAGACCGCGTGCGTCCCAACTGCAACCTGCGCGCAGGGACGGTGTACTTTCGTGTTCGAGGCAAAAGCGGTGGGGCGTACAGCGTGAGCACTACGCCGGTGTGGCAGCTGCGGATTCCCGCGGTGATTCCCAATGTGAATGTGGCGGATACGATCTTGCGGACCGACGCGGACTTTAACGGGGATGGGCTCGCCGACATCGCGACAAACCACACAGAGGGCGCGGCGACGGTGTTGTTTGAGCTCATTTTTGGCAGCCGCCCGGGAGTGCCTCAGACCCCTCGACAGTTCGCCAGTGACCTTGGGATCGGAGGCCCCGTAGTGGCCGGGGACATTGACGGTGACGGCTACGTTGATATGGCCATGAAGACCCCCGGCGGCGTGACAGTGAATTTTGGCTCGGGAATTCCCGCGCAAATCATCACGCGCAGAGTACAGATCACCGAGCCTGCGATGGCCACCGGCTTCGGCGGACCCATCGTTCCAGCGGGAGACATCGACGGCGATGGCTATGCGGACCTGCTCATCGGTGCTCCCGGTGCTGCAGTGGGCCCGAACAACAGCGCGGGCCGTGCGTTCTTCGTCCGGGGTGGGCCCGGTGCTCTCACCGCAGTCTCTTTCGCCGATGGAACCGTCTCACTCGAGCAGCTCTCGATC
>JANNCG010000193.1:0-3317 GCA_031386385.1 Myxococcales bacterium | reverse complement strand
CGCCCTTCTTGGTGCAGTCCAATAAGCTCTCCCACAACACAGAAGTAGCGGCGAAGCTCTGGACTGTCAGCGAAGAAGCCACAGGTATCCCGTTCACGGTTTAGCGCCTCGCGCCGAGCTTTTTTCCCTCCTAACGTTCATGAATTGTATTTCTCATGCCCAGACCCGTCCTTGTGACCATTCCGTTTAGCCATTATTGCGAGAAAGCCCGCTGGGCGCTGCAGCACCACGAGATCGCGTTTGACGAGCAGGGACACGCTCCGTTGTTCTCGCGACTCGCGGTCGCGCCCCGCGGGGGCAAGACTGTCCCGTACCTGCATACGCCTCACGGATCGTTTTCGGACTCAACGGACATCGTGGCCTTTGCCGATCGGATGTCGCAGTATCCCGACCGTCGGCTGCTCCCCAACAACGCGACTGAGCGAGCCACAGTGCTTGAGCTCGAAGATCGATTTGATCGACGACTCGGGATCGCTTCCCGAGCATGGGCCTACTCCTATTTGCTTGATGAGCCGGCGATGATTGTTCCACTGGTGTCTCAGCGCATCCCGAAGCTTGAAGCGATGCTCGTAAGGCCACTTCGCCCGGTGATCGCGGCTGCCATTCGAAAGGGACTACGCATTGAGCCCAAGACGCGCGCCTGGGCGAAAAGCCGCATCGATGAAGACTTTGCGTTTGTCACTGACCTGCTCAAAGACGGTCGCAAGTATCTGGCCACCGACAAGCTCACCATCGCAGACATTACGTTTGCTGCCCTCGCCGCGCCCGCGCTCTTTCCTGACGAGTACGCTGGGCCGCTGCTTCGGATGCACGAGCTTCCTGAGGCAATGAAGGCGCCAGTGGCTGAGTTTCGTCAGTCCCCAGCGGCGCAATTTGCGTTACGAATCTATCGCGAAGAGCGAACCCGCCCTCAAGGGTAGGGCAGTCCGTGGTGTCGGGGGGCACCTGTGAGTGACAACAACCGCGATTTTTGCAGGACTTTCTCGAATCTTCGCGGCAGAGACGCGCTGCGCACGGCATTTGCACATCCCGTGGTTGGTCGAACGTTCAATGCGCTTGAGTGCTTGGCGTTAACGCAATGAAGGACGGTGCCCTGACGGTCTGGACCACCGAAAGTGCTCCGTCGGTCTTCGCGATTAACAAAAGGCGTGTTTTGATAAGGCGTTGGGCGTTCGGCCAACCCTTCACTCCCCACCTGGTATCTCTGATCCATGCAAAACTTCGGTTCGTCTCGATTTGGCGCGCTTGCAATTGTTCTCGTATCTTTCTCCGTCACTGGGTGCGGCGCAAAGACTGGCCTGCGAGTCCCTCGTTTGGATGCGAGCCCCGAGGTCGACGTGCAGCGCTTCGACGCGGTGGACGTTGTCGATGCGGTTGACGTTCCAACACCTATAAGTGATGTGCAGCCAACGTACCTTGGGACTGAGTTTTATGCCGTCTCGACCACAAACTCAAACCTCCCTGAGCCGAACCCGTTTAGCTTCTCGATCGCCGTAGGCAACCCAAGCAACGTCGCAGTAGATGTCACCGTCACCGGTGGAACGTTAATGAATCCCATGCGATTTACCGTCCCCGCCGGAGGTACGAGCACGCAAGCGCTGCCCTGGGTGCAAGCGTTGAGCAACCACTCAACTCGCTACGCTGAATGTCAGCCAGGATGTTGCGACTCTGAGTGCTGCGGGGGCGACACGACGCCGTACGCCAGCAGCCAAGTCCCAAATGGAGCCTATCGCATCGTTGCGAACAACCCAGTGACCGTCTATCAGTTCAACCCGCTAGAATACCAAATCCGCAGCCCCGCCAACTGCGACGTGCGATCTTTCACCAACGACGCGTCGCTTTTGTTGCCCACCTCCGCCATCGCGAGCGAGTATTTGGTCCTGTCGCATGGACGGTTTTCTGGCGGCTCATTTGTCGCCGTCGTGGGCACATCTGAAGAGCCTACGCGGGTCACCATTGAGCTCAACGGCAACACGCTCGCAAGCCGAGGCGCTGTGAGTTTTCCTGCATATCGTGGCGGTCAGACCGTTGAGCGCACGCTCGCCCGCGGTGAAGTCCTGCAGCTCATTTCGCCTCCGGCTGACGGAGAGCTCACTGGCTCGACCATTCGCGCAGATCACCCCGTGTCGGTCTTCGTTGGAGTCGACTGCACCAACATGTCCCCCGATGGAAACCTCGGTGCGTGTGATCACCTCGAAGAGCAACTATTTCCGGTCTCAACTTGGGGCAACGAAGTGGTCGTCTCCGCGCTCAAAGACCGAGGCCCAAACGAGCGGAGCATGTTTCGCGTGATGGCCTCCGTAGATGGCACCATGATTCGATTTACCGCCGGTGGCCGCCGTGATCCGCTGGTGCTCAACCGCGGCCAGTTTCGCGAGTACGAGACGTCAGAAGATGTCCTCATCAACGCATCAGCCCCCATCTTGGTGGCAGAGTTTATGGAAGGCCAGCAGAGCACTCCGGGCGCCACCACGGGCGATCCTGCGATGGTACTCGAAGTCCCGACCAGGCAGTACCGCCGAGACTATGTGTTCGTAGTACCCGCGTCGTACACAACGAATTTTCTGCAAATCACCGCGCCGATGGACGCCGTCGTGACGGTGGATGGCAACACGTTGATCACTGGGCGCACGTTTATCCCAGGCGCTCCATGGGCCATCTGGCGAACACGCATCAGCGCGGGGAGCCATCGCGTGGCCACATCGCATCCACTGGGCGTGGGGATCAAGGTGATCGGAATCGCACCGTATACAAGTTATATGTACCCCGGCGGGCTGGACCTGTCGAGATAGCTTAAAAACGATCGCACCACGCGACACGTCCGTTGGTTCAAACCGCTCGATCCTTTTCACGACTCGCTATGACATCGGCGTCGCGATCAGCGTTGCGCTTGCCCACAAAAGTCGCGGGACTGTTGTCATTGGGCTGGGATATCCTGTGATTCAGAAGCCTTCACCTCGGCACAGAATTTGTGTCTACGTGAGGACCGGGTCGCAGAATCAAAGGATCAATCATGAGAGTTCGCCGCAACAGGGACGTGCGTCAAGTCGTCAAGCTTGGGAGCTTGGTTTTTACACTTCTAACGACGACTGCGGGGTGTTTGGTGGGCAACCCCTACCTGCAGGGGGCCGACGTGCCTCAGGCGCTCCCGCGTTCCGATGTGCCAAATTCGTCGTTCGACGTCACCATTTTCGATGGATTCGCGCCACCCTTTGACGTCCCCCAGTGGGTCCCTGATCGTGACGTTGTCGTAGGTCAAGAAATCGCGGCAAGAGACGTCGCAAACGTCGGAGATTCTTACAGTCCACCAGGGGATG
>JANNCG010000563.1:0-6354 GCA_031386385.1 Myxococcales bacterium | reverse complement strand
GCGGGGGCTCCGAGTGCTCCTCGGGCTTGCCTCATGGGCAGAAGTCGAGTCCTGGATCGCCGCGAATCCCACACGCACTCCGTATTGGTGGGATGAGGAGACAACCCGCGTCGCGGCACGAAAGCTCTTCGAGCGAGACTCTGCCGACTGAGGCCGCCCAACATGGAATTGCAGCCAACAACGCCGCTGAATCCCGGTGTATCGTCGATGAG
Organism: Myxococcales bacterium; assembly: GCA_031386385.1. Lineage (GTDB taxonomy): Bacteria > Myxococcota_A > Polyangia > Polyangiales > JANNCG01. The sequence goes on along the minus strand of JANNCG010000563.1, from coordinate 6,142 downwards.
TGTGCGAAGTTGCGTGATCCCCCGACACAGCGCGATTTCGGCAAGAGGGTGTTTGCGGTGCACAGGGTGAGAGTGGCGATCAGAGCGATCGGATCGGTCCGAAGGGTGTTCCGAACAGGGATTGGAGCGATCGTATCGGTCACAGTGGGTGTGGCAAGCGGCCAACCGAGCGATCGGATCGGTCATGGCGGGTGTTCGGGATACACAACAGAAGCGATCGGATCGATCACAGTGGGTGTGGCGAACAGGAGAAGTGAGCGATCGGGGTCAAAGTGCGCGTGTCCCGAACAGGCAATGTGAGCGCTCGGGATCAAACGGGGTGTGTTCTGGATACCCGCGCAGAGCCATCGGGATCAAACGGTGGGTGTTCCGAGCAGCCCCAGTGGGCGATCAGAGCGGTGTTGGTGCGTGTGGCCGACAGCGCTGCTAACAAAGCGAGGGTGTCCACCGAACTGTGCGGTCAACTCAGCGGTTGGGCCATGAGAGCCCTCAAAGCTGGGAAACGTTGGGCTTCGAACACTCGCAATTTGACCCTGATCGCTCACTTCGCCTGTTCGGGAGACTCGCGACTTGACCCTGATCGCGCACTTTGCCTCTTCAGGAGACTCGCAATTTGACCTCGAGCGTTCGCGGCGGGTGCGGCGGAGAGGCGAAATGCGTGACCAAGATACAAGGGTGCGTGCTCGGAGCAGGCAAAGTGAGCGCTGGGGGTCAAAACGCGGCTGTCCCGAGCAAGTGAACTGGGCGCTCGCGCTCAAACGGCGTGTGCTCTGAGCAGGCACAACCGACGCTCGGGGTCAAAGTCCGTGTACTCGGAGCAGGCCACGTGAGCGCTCAAGGTCAAACGGCGTGTGTTCTGGACACGCGCGCCCCGCGATCGTGATCAAACGGCGAGTGTGTTTCGGGCAGCAACCTTCAGCCCGAGATCGGTGAGACGACGGATCAAGCGGCGGAATAACACCCCAGTTCGAGCCAGATGCGGCATCATCGCGGCCTACTTTAATGTTAGGCCGCCAGAGGGATTGATGGACATTCGCGAAAGCTACGACTCGGCGGCAACGGCGTACGCTGAACACCTATCAGACGAGCTCGCGCACAAGCCACTCGACCGGCATCTCCTGAATCGATTTGCGGAAGAGACTCGTGGCCGGGGTCTTGTCGCCGATGTCGGCTGTGGGCCTGGGCATGTTGCCCGGTACTTGAGCCAACAAGGCATCACGATCTTCGGGGTCGACTTTTCCCCGAAGATGGTCGCAGTGGCCCAGAGCTTGAATCCCGATCTGGACTTTCGCGTCGAAGACATGAGGGAGCTCAACGCGAGCGACGCAAGCCTCGCCGGAGTGGTAATGTTCTATTCCATCGTGCACTTCGAGTTGACCGAGCTCCCAACAGTCTTTCGAGAAGCGCGACGGGTCCTCGTGCCTGGTGGCTTGGCACTTATCTCTTTTCATGTTGGCGAGCAGGTCGTCCATCGGGACGAGCTATTCGGTGCTCCGGTCTCGCTGGACTTTCGGTGTCACACTCCAGAGAGCGTCGTCGAGGCGCTTCGGTCGGCCAATCTCGCGGTCATCGAGCAGCTTCATCGCGAGCCCTATGACGGAGTCGAGTATCCTAGCCGCAGGTGTTATCTTGTCGCGCGAGCTGCCGGCTAACTCCGCGGTTCGAGAAACATGTGCTGCGGAAGGGCGGAATAACACCCCAGTTCGAGCAATCTACGACATCATTGCGGCCTACTCTGGATGGATCTGAGCCCGGTACATTGGGGTGCTCCATAACAATCTCGATTCCTGTTGTTGGGTCAGATTCGCGAAAGATCGTGATTCGCGCGCCTGAGACGGGAGATTGATTCGGCGATGAAACAAGGCGCATATCGACACAGCTGATGCCACCAGGACAGCAGGAGGCGAGCATCGGCGCAGCAAGCGCTGCCAGTATTACCAATAAAACATATTTGGTTTTCATGATTTATAGCCCTTCAAAGGGCTCACAACCGTATCACACATCGCGAGAAGCCGGGCTTTGACCGACTCGTTCAACAGAAAGTTCGGCGTGGTGCGTTCGCCGTTTTTTCGCCGCGAGCTGTAAACGGCCTCTACTTGTCGGTCAACGACAACTATGCCGTGGCTTGCCGCTCAAAGTGTTGGTGCGTGAGGTCCATCAAGAATGGAGACGGCGTGGTGAGTGGTGTTTCTCTGTGGACCTCTCGAAGGGCCTCGGAAATCGCCTCTCGGTCGAGTGGTTGCGACGTCTCGCCAAGCACACATCCAATGACGACTGCTCGCAAGATAAAGTCGTGGTGCGGCGAGATTTCGCTGTCGCCACACTCCCACTTCGCGACTGTTTCGCGGGCGACGTTCATACGATCAGCGAGTGCCTGTTGGCTCATTCGAAGGCGCTTTCGAAGAAACTTCGCCTGCACTCGTTGAAGTCGCCCCGGCTGCGTCGTGACAGCGACCATCAGTAATTGAAGCACTAAGTTGATGACGTGTCCGTCAAGCAGCGTCCTGTGGCACTTCGTGCAGCGCAGACCTGGCACATGTTGTAGCTCGACGGCGAATCCCACCAGGGGTGAGAAGTCATAGGTTGCGAGCGTGCTTTCCTCCAGGGTTCCGCCACATTCGCAGTTCATTGTCATTTTGTCCTTTTTAGGCTGTTGGGTTGGGTGGTGTCGGTGTTGGTCATGGAGGTGCGATGGGAAAAAGCGTCACGTAACAAACACGATGCTTTTTCTTTGGGTCGAAGAACATCTCAACGCCTATCGCAATCTGTTGGCCTGCTTCGTTGGGCCCGAAAACGCGCCAACAGGTGCCTCCGTGAACAGGGGACAGCTGTAAGTTTCGATTTTCGTGGCGTTTTCGATTGCTTCGAAAACGTCTTCGATGGTGAGACCGCGTTGCTGCGCGCGTTCCCAGAAGTGAGCTGAAGTGACATAACGACCGTCTTTGGTTGCATTTTGCACCCAAAGCTTCGCTTCGGTTTCGGTTGACGGGCCGGTCATCGTGCGAGATGTAGCGTGCGACTACAAGCTGGCTCAGTCAAGGGTCGTTGGGCAATTCGGCCACCCTGCGGTCCAAAGGAGGGTGACACAACGCGATTTCAGCACGACGGCGTTTGCGGTGCACAAGGTGAGAGCGGTGATCGGAGCGATCGGAGCGGTGGCGGAGCCAACGGCGCGCTTCACAAACAATCACGCACTCGCAGCGTCCCGCGCTGAGCTAGGTGTTTGTTAACCCGTTAACCACGCGCGAAGTCTGTGTACCGCTACGCCAGCCCGACGAAAATAGTCTGGACGTCGTCGTCTTCGTCAAGCGCTGCGAGCCATGCCTCGACCTCGGCGCGCTTAGTCTCGTCGATGGTGACGGGGTTTTTCGCCTTCCACACGAGCTTCGCAGAGAGCACGGTCCACTTGCGCTCAACGAGCGCTTTCGACACGGTGTCGACTTCTGTAGGCTTTGTGTAGAAGATCGTCGATCCGTCCTCGCCGGGCTCAAGGTCTTGTGCGCCTGCTTCAATCGCGGCCTCGTCGGGGTCCGTCTTCGCGTCTGGAGGCGTCGCATCAAGGGCGCCAAGACGATCAAAATCCCAGGTAATCGCACCACTGTTCGCGATTTGACCTTTTCGAAACAGGATCCTCACGTTGGACGAAGTCCGGTTGCGATTTTCTGTCACGCACTCCACCACCACCGGAACTTGATGCGGCGCAAAACCTTCGTACGTGATGGTCTCAAAGATCATCGCGGCGTCGCCGGTCCCAGAGCCCTTCTTGATCGCTCGCTCGATGGTGTCCTTGGTCATAGACACCTTGCGCGCGGCATCGACAGCCATGCGCAACCGCGAGTTCATCAGGGGGTCAGCCCCATCTCGTGCAGCGACCATAATTTCTTTCGCGAGCTTGCCCATGATACGCCCTTTGGCGTTTGCTGCGGCTTCGCGGCCCTTTTGTTTCCACTGTGCGCCCAAAGTAGAAGGACAATAACAGCATCGTTTCGCCGGAGCAAGCGCGACTGCGTTTAGCCGCACACGAGCAGTTGCCCTGAATCGAGCGCGACGACAAAGCGGCGTGCATTCTGTGCGACAGCGACCTGAAGTACGCGCGCAAGCACACTTGAACCTTCAATCAAATCGAGATGCTGGCCATTTTCGTGAGCGTACACTGCGACGAGGGCAGGGCGCGCCGCGACCACCACCATGTGAGCGGACGCTGCAATGGCAGTGATATCGCTCCATCGAGAGCCTTTGGACCATCGATCGAACTGCGGTGCCGGCAGTTGAGTTGCGGCGTCTTTTGTCGAACGCACATTGAAAACCATCCAACGAGTGGAGAGTGCGCTTTTCAAATCAACCATGGCATCGGGAGTCAATGGTTGAATCGCGGTGGATTGCATTCCTATGTATTTGACGACGGCGTCGTTGCCGTGAAATTGGACGGTCGTCGTGATCATAGGCTCGTTCGAAAGGTTGATCTCTTCGCGCGTGGCCAAGTCCAAACAAGTGAAGTGCCCTCGTTGCGAGGGGTACTGCAAGAGCAGTCTCGTGGCTGTTTCGTTGATTTCGACGACCGAGGGTTCGGCCTGATCCGCGGGATGAGCACTGCTGTTCCAGTCATAAATCGTATGGAGTTCGCTTTCGTTAACGCCACGGGTCCACAGCGCAACGGTGCTTTCGTTTTCAGCGTCCAGTGCGAAGGCAATCGAGCGCTCGCCCATGCAAAACCTCAGCACTCGGGCCGGAGAATCAAAGGTGATTTCTCGTTCGGTCTCGAAAGTCGTACTGTCTATAATTCTTGCACGATAATAGTCTTCGACCATAACAATGGTTTTGCCGTCGTCCGTGATTGCGACGGAGGTGATGGCAACAGCGTCACTTCTTCTTGCAGGGACCGAAGGGTCCGTTTTGTGCACGAGCTCAAGCATCGAGTGGTTGCGACGGACGATGTAGTCGTCAAAGCTTCCAAGCGTTGAAGAGGGTTGGCGAAAGGTGATGGCATCAAACGTGTGCTGCGCGCAGAGCTTGAGCGCGCCAACGTCCACTGGGACGAACAATTCTGACTGGGAGTCGAAGACGCGAGTATTTTGGCCGGGAAGGGTTTGTATGAGGTACACCTGGCTGCGCTCTTCGTTGGTGCCGATTGTTGCATTGAGGGGCACGATGCGTGAGAGTGTCTTCACCGTGGACTGCGCGCCCTGCAAGAGAAGCAAGTGCAACGATCCCATTCCCATGTTGGTTGAGTGCGTGAGAAAGGCGATACAGTCGCTCAGAACGGTGACCCATTGCAGCTGCTCACTGGGCGAAAAGCAGCGTTGTTCACTGGTCGTAAGCGTGCGCAAGTCTGTGATCAAGACGCTTCCTGCGGCGAACACTTCGTACAAAAACTGGTCTTTGATGGTGTGCGCTACGCGGATAGTTTGTGTGGCTCCAATGCAGCCATACACGCGGCATTCCGTGAGTTGAGTGCCCTTGTGTGTCCAAGTGTTCATGCGGTGAGGCAGGAGATGGTAGCACGCGCGCCGGCAACCCACAGCCGATGAACATGCAACAGGTGTGCTTCGGAATTATTTCGCAATCATCCCAGAATAACGAGCATGATAGAAATAAAGTATCAAAAAACTATATGATACAATCATCATATCAACGCCGTACTGTATGGCGCACCATCTGAGCCTCCGCGCAAAGAGAGGCTGCGCTGAGGGCAAGCCTCCGCAAAAATGAGGCGGCGCTGAGGGCAAGCCTCCGCGCAAGTGCCTTCGCGCAAAGAGCGCTCAGGAGCCCCCTCGTCATGTTCATTCCTCGGGGGGGCGTTGGAGTGGCTGTGCGCGTTGAAACTCCGCGCGCGTATCAAACGGTGCTCGCGGAGTTCGCCACAGTTCAAGGCTGCTTGATCCACCTCACGCTTTGATACAGCAATAGCATCTCCCACCAACCCCGAGGAATGACAATGACGAGGGGATTCCTGAGCGCACATTGAGTGCATTCGTTTACCCAGCAGCGCGAAGGCACGTGCGCGGAGGCTTGCCCTCAGCGCAGCCGCTTGCGCGAAGGCACGTGCGCGGAGGCTTGCCCTCAGCGCAGCCGCTTGCGCGAAGGCACGTGCGCGGAGGCTTGTCCTCAGCGCAGCCACTCTTTGCGCGGAGGCTAAGCCCTC
>JANNCG010000386.1:0-16859 GCA_031386385.1 Myxococcales bacterium | reverse complement strand
CTGACCAAACGCAGACTTTTGTACAGCAAGAGCCGCTACCACCAACCCCGAGGAATGCATATGACGAGGGGACCCTGAGTGCTCTTTGCGCGAAGGCCCTTGAGCGAAGGCTATGCCCTCAGCGCAGCCGCTCACTACCATCGCTTTGAAGCGATAGTGCTACAGCATGGTTGCAGGCAACACGCGATCACCCACCACAGCGGCAACTCCCATCGCATCACCGAGCGCGAGGGACTCAAGCTGCGCCCGAACACTCTTGCCCCTCACATCTCCCCCGCGAGCCCAGGGCGAGAGCGCCGGGAGGCACAGCAATCCGCGAGCAGAAACAAAGGCGGGACACGTCTTGCGCGCACCCTCACCGTTGTCCAAAACAAGCGCGGGGTGAATATGTCCCACCAGGACTCGACCTCCATTTGCGATGGCATCGCGCCTGAGTGAGAGGGTCGCCTCAACGTCGTCTCCGTGGGTCACCAAGTGAGTGCCCACCGAGAGGCTCACACCGTGTTCGATCCCGTACTGCGCGATCACTTTTTGCACCGCGCGGTCGTGGTTGCCTACCACCATGCGCAATTTGATCTTTGAGAAAGCCTCGAAAAACCCACGCAACGGCGAGCGTCCTTCGGCATCGCTGTCGCTTTTGGTTGGGCGTGTCGCGGATTTTCCGTGAACAATGTCCCCTGCGACGATCAAACACTCAGCGCCAGTGAGCGTCAACATGCTCTGGATGCGCTCAATCAACGCACGATCATCACCCACCGGAACGGCCGCCCCTCTCGCCCGAAGCTCTTGCGCATACCCCGCGTGGGTGTCCGCAACGACCAGCGTTTTTTCAGCTTCAATGTAGACCCCACCCGGCGCCACGAGCAGCAAGCCGTCTCTCAATTGCACCGTAGAGTCTCTCCAACTCACGGCATCTCGATCGCGCCACTGCGAATCCATAGCTCGTGGGCCACCTGAGAGAGCGCAGAGTCCAGATCATCCGGCGCCACACGATCAGTCCGCCGCTGTGCACGAGCCACTAATGGGATGGCCATGGCGCTCACGCGCGAGCACTCTTTGAACGTCACTTTACCCTGCAATCTCTCAAGTACTTCAACAGCCTTCTCGCCTTGAAGCAGCGCCCAGAGAGCGCGGTTGAGCGAATGCATGAGCAAGTGAGACGGAGCGTGTTTGCGCAACACATCGTACAGAAGGTTAGGGCTCGCTCCCCCGGGGCGGTTGTCCGCGGTAGACAACTGAGCCACTCGAGCGACGTCTCTAAACACACTTCGAGCCAGCGCGCTTCCGTCGAGAGTTTTTTGCAAAAAATCACCAAACTCTAACGGGCTAAACAATTGGCTCACAGAGGTCCAGCGGCTTATGTCTAGCGCCTTGCGATGAGGCAGCGTTAACACCAATCCCACTTCAGAAGCGGCGAACTCACAGCCCGCGTGGGTGATCAACCTCCAGCGCTCAGCAGCAACGCGTGCGATGGCATCGTTGGTGTTAGTCCCTGCGAACGTGTAGACCACGAGCGAGTCCGCTGAGCGTCCCTTAATGCATTCAACAAGCTGGTTTTTTTCAGTCGGAATCACACTCTCTCGCTCTTGCGCCTTCCCCCAATCGATCAGCGCTTGTGCCAACACCGGAGCACATCCGAGCTGCACCGCCAACGCGGGAGCATCGGCCCGAGCCTCAACGTGCGTGGCGAGTTCTTGATAGAGGGCTGCGAGTCGTTGGGTGACCAGGGGGCTCTGGACGCCGCGGGCGCCGTTCCACTCGGCGATGGGCCCGCGGTGATCGTCACGAGCCACGTTGATCTGCGCTTCAAGCAACTGCACAACCTTCCACGTTGAGCCTGAGAGAGTGAACCGACCGCCAATCTCCAAGCCCGCAGCAAAACGACCATCCACCTTTCCAATGGTTCGCGCGCCGTACACGACCGTATACGAGGGATTGTCGACGATGGTCCCAACCGCGCGCAGGTAGGTGCGAAGGGCCGTCGCTGAGGCAAAGACATAACCCTCTTCAGTCCCTGCAATTCGGTGCGTTGCGTCGTACGCCGAGAGCGCTTCGCCTCCGGTGCGCAGGTGATCGATCACCTCCGCGAGCGTGTGGTCTTGCAGTGTCGCAAACGCGTACGAACTTTTTAGAATCCCCGCCATCGCCGAGACATCCATCGGACCACTGGCGACGAGCGCGAGCACCGCTTGCACCAAAATGGCCTCGTCACCGCGCTGCAGTTCTACCGCTTCAATTTCAGCATTTTCAGCACACTGTTTGATCGATAACGCATCCAGCGCGTCACTGATATCCGTGCAAGCGATCGTCGCAACGCCACTCTCACCCGGCCGATGCCTGCTGCGTCCCGTCGATTGCAAGGTCTGCGTGACGGTCCGTGGAGATCCCAAAAACAGCACTTGTTCGGCGCTCGCGATGTCGACACCGGCCTCAAGTGCGCTGGTCGCGACAACAGCTCGCAGCTCGCCGCGGTGAAGCTGTTGAGCCACAAGCGCCCGCTCGTCCTTGGACATCGAGCTATGAAAACACCGGACGAGCATAGAGGCCGGAAGCACGTCTCGAAGCGCCTGGGTCCAAGCCTCTGCGCGCACCCGAGAGGATACAAAAAACACAGAAGTCCCTGGATTTTGTGCGATTTTGCGCGCGAGCATCGGCAATAGCTTGCGTGCGTTGTGCCCCGGTTCAGGGAAGAACTGCTCCGCATCGGGGACGAAAAGCTCAATCGCTGACACCCGTTTGCTCTGTGTTGAGCACACCTTTGCCCCTCCGTTGACCGACTCACCGCTCACCCAGCGCGCGATCTGTTGTTCGGGATGAGCCGTTGCCGTCAGCGCGATCCTTCTGGGACGCGGGCGCGTCTCTTTGGCGCGTCGCAACTGCCAATCTAGCAGCGAAAGTAGCGGCGAAAGCAGCGCACCTCGGCGCTCGGCGCAGAGCTGATGCACCTCATCGAGGACGACAAACTCTGTGGTCAGCAGCAACGAACGAGCGTCGGTGCTTAATAAAATTTGCAGCGATTCAGGCGTCACGACCAACACGTCAGGTGGATGTGTGAGGTGTTTTTTTCGCTCGTGCTGCGTGGTGTCTCCGGTGCGCGCCGCAACAGAGAGGACAAAGTCCTTTTGCGCGAGTTTTGTCAGGCCGATCGCAATGTGAGCGCAGGTCGCGGTGTGCTGATCCACCAGCGCCCGAGTGGGCGCGACGATCACGATCTTGACCCCTGGCTCGAACTTCGGATAGCCGAGCACCGACGCCATTAAGGGCAGAGCAGCCGCGAAGGTTTTTCCGCTCCCGGTTGGACCCACAAGCAGGACGTCCCGAGAATCCAGACTTAGCGCGTGAAAGAGCGTTTGCTGCGTCTCGGTCGGCAGCATTTCAACGGCACCGAGGTATCGCTCAGCCAGGGCGACGGCCTCGATCGAGACGAGACCTGCTGGTTGCAAGTTTGAAACCCCTGCAGAAATGCCCTCAGAAACCCCTGCAGAAACCGCAGTGATCTGGCGGGCTCGCACGCGCGTGCTTCGCCGAGGTGCGGCCGAGGGCTCACCGTGGGGGGTGGGGATGAGTCCTACCTGGGGGCTACTCTTTTTGTTCATTCAACGACTTGCCCTGTAGCGCTGGGTATCGTTCGTGCTAGTTTCATCATCATTGTTGTGGAGGTTGTACTCCGAAAACTTGGACCTAAACCTGGAAGACCCGTCGTCGGGAGGCTCGTTCGCGCGCCAAGACGAGGGGCGGTTGTGGTGATTGAATTTCCTGACGGCTTGCACGAGTACGTGACCACTCCGGTTCGTCGTATTCTGCGCGTCGCGGGACAAGAAATCTATTACCTCCAGACCACAAACAGTCGATATCGACTTGAAGTCCGCAAGAGCAACACCGTTGCTAGCGAAAACACTTCCGTCAGATAATTTTCAGTCGTTTATTGCTGTGCTCGGGGGACAAAAGACACCCACTGCTCAATGAGCGAGTGGCAAACGGCTGCCAGTGTCTTGAGCCCTTGGACACGCCGCTGAGCGGTGAACTCGTCCATGTACAACGATCGGCTGAGCTCAATTTGCACCGCATGAAAGCCATCCACCGGGCGGCCCCAACGGATGGTTGTCGCTCCGCCACGGTACGGATCATCGTGGCGCACCGAGAGTCCAGCGTTGCGAAAGTGCTGATCGACCAAGGCGATCAACCCAGGGTGCGCAGTGCTCTGACCACGAGTGCCTGGGACAACATCTGCGCGACGAACTCGGCCTCCATCGGGCCCGCGTCCAAAACTTGGCATGGAGTGCGCGCACAGCAACAACACGTAGCCAAACTGCTCTTGCAACAGCTGCAGTCTCTGCTGCAACGAGCGGTGGTAGGGAAGATAGTACTGGTCCATTCGGTGCTGGTACTGCTGCAGAGTGAGCGGCGCGGTGAGAACGCGGATTCCCTTTGAATTTTCTCGCCAAATGACGCCTCTGGGAGCGTGATCGCACGGGACCGCGCTGCCGTGAGCACACCGATCACGGGCAACACTCGGGACGCTCAGCGCATCAATGTCGTCTTCAGTGCGGTTCAAGTCCACGATGTACCGCGAGTCCTCTGCGATCAGCACCGACGCGCCCAGCTGGTAAACGTTGGTAAACAGCTCGTCCACATACGCGTCAGAGTCCGCCCGCAAATCACGCTCAGAATATTGCAGCTCACTCTGCAACCCCTTTGGAATGTGCACACTCGCGTGCGGAATCTCAACCACCACCGGCGCAACGGCGACGGACTTTGCGGTCCCGGATGTCTTAGATTGTTCTGGAAGAATCCAGCGAAAACTCACAGCTGCACTCTACTACCTGGCGGACGATTCGGCACTGGTTAGCCACGGATTTGCCTTAGAAAAAGCACGACGGCAATCACAAACCCAAGGATCGAAATAAACTGGCGCACTCTTTTCGGTCCAACACGTTGGGCGATCTGTGCTCCGCTTCGGCCACCGATGATCGCGGCGACGGCCATCACCAAAGCCAGCGAGAGGTCCGCTCGGCGGTAGACGACAAAGACGACAATCGCGCCGGCGTTGATAAAGACCGCAGCGAGATTTTTTAGCGCGTTCATTGAGTGAATCTCGCGAAAGCCCGCCAGGCTCAGCGCGGCCAGCATCATGATCCCGATTCCAGCGCCGAAGAAGCCGCCGTAGGTGGCAACAATGAGCTGAAAAAATCCTAGTCCAATCAGCGAGCGCGTGGTGCTTGAAGAGACCACCTGTGCATCGGAGGCTTCAATTGCCGTCCCTTCAGAGGGGCTCGCTGAGCTGGCAGCTGGCTTTGAAGGCGCAAAGGCAAACAAGCCCGTCGCGAGCAAAATAAGCCACGGAACAAATTGAGCAAAGAGCTTTTCGCCCACGCGAAGAGCCATCAATGCGCCGGCGGTTCCGCCCACGAGCGAGGGGATGGCCATAAGCACCGAGGCCCGCACCAAGGCTGGATTGTCTTTGAACTTTTGGCGATACCCCCAAAACGCTGCGAGCGATCCCGGGACCAGCGCCACAGTGGATGTCGCGTTGGCCTGCAACGGTGTTTGACCCACCAGCAACAACATGGGAAACGTGAGCAGACTCCCTCCCCCGGCGACGGAGTTCACCATCCCGGCCAAGAGCGCCGAGAGGGCAAGGGGCACTAATCGCACGTCATTCCATTGCATCAAACGGGTGTTTCATAGCAGGACTTCTGCGGTGTTAGGGTAAGAGAGTACAGACTAATGAAGACCGAGAGTGACACCCCAGCGTTTGTCGTTCGAGTTCGACGACTGCATCGTAGAGACCTCAACCGAACGTGGGAATTTCTCAAACATGTGTTTCGTGAAGTCAACCGCGAGACCGTTGAGTACCAACGCCCGCGCACCAAGCAACGCTTTCTCGACGTGTACGAAGAAGCCGGGATTGAACAACTCTTGTTCGAGATTGAAGAAGAGAAGGGCAAGACCAACGTCGTCGGCTACGCTGAGTGTGCTTTTCAAATCTCAGGCGCCGACAATTGGATGAACGGACGGTACTTCTCTCGACGCGACATGCGACCTCTGTACGTCGAAGAGCTCGCGGTCTCTCCAGACTACCAAGGCCGAGGAATTGGCAGCTTTATTCTCGAACAACTCGAACACCTCGCCCGCGTTAGGGGCTGTACACACTTGGTGTTAGAGGTCGCCGAGAACAACACGCGCGCGTTGCAGTTTTATCGCGTGCGTCACTTTCAACGACTAGACGCTGCGATCTTTTTGGCGAAAAAAATCGACGCAGAGAGCGAGCTGCTTCCGGCACGAGAGCTTCATAACTCACAGACTGAATCCTCGGTGGCCTCAGACACAAGCAAGCTGGACGAGCTGAAAGAACCAAAGACCAGTTCGAGAAGCAAAGTGAAAGCGAGCGCGAAGGCTCAGCCCAAAGCGAAAGAGCAGCCCAAACGCAAAGTAACCCGCAACGCAACACGCAAGCCCACCTCCAAGCCCGTGAAAGCTTAGTGTCGGCCCTGCAAGCTTGTGCGAAGGTTTGCAACAGCACCACGCACAGCACCAGCGAGAGCGCGCACCTCGAGCTCGCTCGCGATGGTGTCAGGCGACACTCCAGGCGCGGTTGTGTTTTGCGCCGTCGCCGCGCCTGTCATTGAGCCAACAATTGCACGCGCCGGCATCGTCACCAACACCAGCGAGACCTCTGCGCGAACATTGAGCATTGAAGCGACAGTCCAGCGGCGAAGCTGTTGTACGGCGCCATCCATCTCATACATTCGCAAGCGTCCTGAGCGCACACGAGTCTCGGCTTCTGCGGGCAACGGACCTCGAACAAACGCGACGTCTTCAAGTCGTCCAACTTCTTGTGCGAGCGCGGTGCGAAGCGAATCCGCAATCTGCCCGCGCTGATCGGCCCGATTGGCCATTGATCCCGAACGAAGCACAAATCGCGCGCGTGTCCAGTCGATCACCGTGCGGCCATTCACCGTTGTGGTGATGGTCGGAGGAGCAACGGTTGCGACAGCGACAGGCGTGTTGCGATCAACGACACGAAGAGCACGCTCAACACTCAATCGAACCGCAGAATCCAGATCACTGCGCGCTGCTCGCAACGCCGAGACCGACGCGACATCGTTGAGCAACAGCAAGGACTCGGCGGCCATCGCTCGAACAGTCGGAGAGGTGTCGTGAAGCGCACGCTCAAGTGCTTCGCGCGTCCCTGGGGGTCGCATGCGACCAAGTGTCACCGCAGCCTGCACACGCACACGAGAATCTCGCGATGAAATGAGCATCTGAATGATGGGCGATGGCGCTGAAGCAGACTGCAGCGAGGGCGCGGTCGGGGCAGCTACCGGCGCATGTTGTGTGCTCTGCGAACGTGAGCTCATCGGCAACGCAACCAGCGCGAGCGCGAGAACAACAGCTTTTGAGCGAGAGACAACAATCATAGCTACGGTCTACATAACGCTACCTATGAATGGCTCACAAAGACAACATCTCGTTGCGCTGAGTAAATACTGACAAAAGGGCAACCTACCGACTCTGCCGAGTCTGCATACTCTGCCTACACTTGCTTACGGCGCCACTGTTGACGAGCTCAGAACACTTGCGTCGGTTGCGGGTGTGGATGGCTGAGAAATAGGGAGCGGAGAGACAACGGTGGTGCGTGGACACAACCAGCGCTGCAGCTCTATCCCTGCGTGTCCCACAGTGTGCGCGGCTGAAAAAAACGACCAACTGTCGAGCGCGCTGTCGAGCGCGTTGGCGAAGGCGCCGTGGGTTCCGGTGCGAGAGGCCAACAAGGTCGCGGTTCCGTCGGATTGGACCCGGACGAACTGCTCACTGGCGTTGCCGACGTCCACAAGCAGAATCGCCGAGTTGCGCTCGCCAATGCTCTGCAAGATGCGCGTATCACTCAACACCGCGCGCAGAGAATTTGCTGTAAATTCAGTCGGCGAATTGCCCGGCCACCAACGCGAGATCGAGAGAGAATCTCCCGTTACGCCAAACGCAATCGACGCCGACGGCAGAGTCACCAACGCGCGAGTCGGAGCCATCAACGGCCAGCCCTCGACCGCAGCGCCAGTCTCATCAATGTGTGACATCGCTTGACCCGTGGGACCTTCAGTCGTCATCGCAAATCGTGTCCCACCCGTGAGCGCGACGAGCCTTGGGGATGATCCATCCACCACGATTCTCCCCGCCGCGTTGGGAATCCCACGCACATCCAACGTCAACGTACTGGTGCTCGGGCCACTCACCGTCCCCCATGCGGTCAGAAAACCGGTGGCCGAGGGGGTCACCGCCACACCATCGCAGTGCAAAACACGCGCGAGCAAGCGAGGGATGTTGCGCGCGTTTCCTGCGGTGTCGAGCCGCGCAAACAGCAGCATCTCGCGCTCATCCCGGCCGTCTTGAGCATCACGTTCGGCGCTCAAGAGCACCGCACCACCGGGAGCGCTCGCGAGCGAAAATGCAGCCACAGGTCCGCTCACAACACGATCACGCGCGACGCGACCAAGGGCATCATCGACCCGGGCAATATAGACCGTGTCCGCCGCGGTTCGATACGCAATGAGCGCGCCAGTAGCGGTCGAGACGACCGACAGCGAGTAGCGCGCGTCCGGAGTCGCCTCACCGCTCTCGGGCAACAGCGCAACACTTCGTGTCACCGTGCACGCGCCTGCAGAAACCGGCAGCACCCGTGGATCATTTCGTGCCTGGGCAAAGAGCGTGCTCGTTTGAGTAATCAGCAGCAAAATTGCAGTGATTTTAGGACTTTTACCACAGACAAAGGCGCTTAGCATGGGCGGGTAACAATTGCGCACAGTAGCGTGAATGTGCTACGCGCGCCCCAATTTAATGGCACTTCAAATTGGTATTGTCGGTCTGCCCAACGTGGGTAAAAGCACTTTGTTCAACGCGGTGAGCACGACGGCGAAGGCCGAAGCTGCCAACTATCCGTTTTGTACGATTGAACCCAACCGCGGCACTGTGATTGTCCCCGACGCGCGCTTTGATGCGCTTGTTCGGCTGTACAAGCCCGCGAAGAAGGTCCCGGCCTCCATCGAGTTTGTGGACATCGCAGGCCTGGTTCGAGGCGCGAGCAAGGGCGAAGGCCGCGGCAACGCGTTTTTGTCGAACATCCGTGAGGTCGACGCGATCGCACACGTGGTTCGTTGCTTCGAAAACGACGACATCATCCATGTCGACAACCGGATTGACCCCATCGGGGACATTGAGACGATTGAGACCGAGCTGATCTTGAAAGATCTCGAGACCGTCGATCGTGCATTGGACAAAGCACGCAAGCAGTCCAAGGGCGGCAAACCCGAAGACAAGCTCGCGGTTGAGGTGCTCGAGCATGTGAAAAAGGGCTTAGACACTGGGACGATCGCGCGGTTGATTCCCATGACGGACGAGTTTCGAGCGGTGCTGAAGTCTCTGTTTTTGCTCACAGACAAGCCCGTGTTTTTTGTCGCTAACGTCGCTGAAGACGCGCTCGCGGGCGAGGGCAACAAGCACGTACAAGCGGTTGAAGCGCTGGCTAAATCACGTGGGCTTCCGGTGGTGCGAATCAGCGCCTCGATTGAGAGCGAGATCGCAGCGCTGCCGCCCGAGGAGCAAGTGGACTTTCTTGCGGGTCTTGGGCTGAAAGAGCCAGGCCTTCACAACGTCGTTCGCACGGGATATTCGCTGCTCGATTTGATCACGTTTTTCACCGCAGGGGATCCCGAAGTGCACGCGTGGACAATCAAGAAGGGCACCAAAGGCCCACAGGCCGCGGGCAAGATTCACTCAGATTTTGAGAAGCACTTCATTCGCGCCGAGGTGATTTTTTGGGAAGACTTGTGCCAGCTCAAGACCGAGGGCGCAGCACGCGCTGCGGGCAAGATGGGGATCGAAGGCAAAGAGTACGCAATGCGCGACGGCGACGTGGTGAACTTTAGAGTGAGCGCTTAAGCTCACCAGCGATAGTTAAACCCAGCGCCGGCGACAAACGAAGAGAGTTCGTAGCGACCGGCGTTGATGGAATACCGAGGCGCGTCGCGCGAAGAGCGAAACGGAGCGACCTGCGGGACCATCGCTTCAGCTGTCCCAACATTCACCGTGGGCGCATAAACGTAGGTAAATCCCGCGTCGATTCGCCAGCGATCGCGGCCAAATCCAAGCCCTGCGGTGAAGAGAAATTTGTCCGCGTCAAGGGTGAGCACCGAGGTGAACTCGCGGGGTGACGCGCTGGAGTCAAACGAGAAGCCCGCGCGGGGTGAGAGCTTCCAGCCGTTGGATAGGGTTTGCGTGCGCTCATAGCCAAGCCTGAGTGAGATCGCATTTTGCCAGTTGCGCACGATGGTTTGGCCGCCGACTTGGTAGGTCCCGACGCCACGGACGTTGTCGATGCGGATGCCGCCTTCGACATTGCGAAGGGTGATGACGTCGTGCACAAACCACATCTCCCAGACCACTGCGAGCTCGATGCGATCGTTAGGGGTGGGTCGCACTTCGATTCCGGCGCGCACGACGGGAGCTAGCATAAAGCTCACCGCGGCCCGGTCGCCTACGGTGGTCGCGCCTTCATAAAACGGATGCGACGGGAGCCGAACCTTCAGCGTCGCAGGCGCATCAACCCAAAACGGTAGCTGTCCCGAGAGCCCTATGCGAACACGATCATGTGGGGTAAATTGCACACCAAATGCACCCGTCGGAGAAACAATCGGTGCCGCGCTGATCTGCGCTGTGGCGTCCCATCGAGGGTCCTCTGGCTGGCATGTGATCGTGGCAGGGCAACCAGAGAGCGCAAGCTCACTCACAAAGCTGCCCACAAGCGCGACGATCCCGCCGCCAAACGAAAACGCAGGAGACGGCTTATACGAAGCGTACAGACCCGCCATCGCGAGAAGCGAGCCGTTAAGCGAATACAGCGAGTACCGCTGGGGCGCGGGAAGCTCATCGCTGCCTCGTGGATACGATGGGATCACCGCGTTTGGAGCGAACACACCAAACGCAAAATTCGCCTTCGAGAGTCCAAAATTGTTCGTCACAACAATCGTCGGGATAGCCAAGGGTTGCTGCGCTGAGGTCACTGGAAAGGACTCAACCACGGTCCCCATCATGGGCTCTGAGCGACGGGTGTACCGAACGTTAAAACCGACAAACGAAGCGTCTGCAAGAAAGCTGTTGCCTGCCTCCGCGAGACCCGCAGGGTTGTACCAAATGCTGTGACCATCGTCGGCGCCGGCGACAAAAGCTCCACCCCGAGACAGAGGACGAACACCACGATCGGTCACATAAAAACCAGATGCAGATGCATTTGTGGACGCAAGTATTGTGGCGCCCAAGACCGCAGTGGCGATGAGTGCGTTAGCGCGAGAGAGAGAAATCACAGATCACAGTCTCCGATGTTGGACGATGTAATAGAACTGCTCGAAGCCGCGCGTACGGTCGCTGAAAAAGGTGTCGACCTCTCCAAAGATTTTACGCACATCGTCGCGAGACAGAGGGCCGCGATCACCCGGCGTCCCACGTGAGTTTTCTGCAATCGCGTCCGCGAGCACGGTGAGGGGCGAGTCGTTAGTTGTAGCGCTGCTGCGAGCCACCATATTGGGCATCAATCGATCCATCACCCGATCGGTGTCCACGTCACGCATCTGATCGAGCAAGCGAAGCACGGCGGGGACTGTTCCATCAGGAATTTCAGCGCCATCGGGGCTCATCACGCGGCGCTGAAACGCCGGCGCAAGGCCATGCAAAAACGGGTCAATGTCGCTGTCCACTCGAAGCATCTGCAGCGTGTCGCCCAGGGTGCTCAACGTGAGCCCAAACGCGTTGTCACCGTTAGCCGCTGAGTCATCGAGCATGTAGTACAGAAGATCGCCTACCGCACGGCGAGTCATAGGGTCCGTGTCGATCACCGTAAGCAGATCATACGAAGCCGAAAAAGTCGGCCCTGAGGTGACCTCTCCTGCGCGACGCGCGAGACTGCGTGACCAGGCGTCAAGGTCACCCGCGGTGCGGTGTGCACTTAACCGCGCCCGTCCCCACTGAAGCCCCAGCCGGGACACGATCGGGATCTGTCGGTTGCTAAACGTAGTTTGCGCGCCAGCACCCGTGGTGCCTAAAAAGGTATCCACGAGCTCGCTGCGAGCAGAATTCCACGCGGTTCGCGCGTCCATGTCCGTCGCGAACTGCGTGTCCATGGCGTTAAACGCGTCTGCGAAGAGATAGAACAAGCTGGGATTGTCAATTCGAGTCATCCCATC
Source organism: Myxococcales bacterium (assembly GCA_031386385.1). Lineage (GTDB taxonomy): Bacteria > Myxococcota_A > Polyangia > Polyangiales > JANNCG01. Next base: position 4,626 of record JANNCG010000386.1, on the reverse strand, counting down.
GGACCGCGTCGTGCTCGTTCGTCCGTCACGATAACGAACTCCCGTCACTGCGTTGGGCATCACGATCGTGCGTGCCAGTGCGGCCATCGCTTGAAGACCGTTGCGACCGGGAGCCGCCATGATCCGAGGCAAGAGCGTCACAAGCTCACGGGAGGCAGGAGGCAGATCACCGGCCATCGCGGCGCCGATGATGGGCTCGTACAAGCGTGCCCCGGACATGTGCGAATAAAACGCGCTCATGGGATTGGCGCGTTGATATCCACTGCCGTTCATCTCTGTAGCCCAATGCAAATGCATCGCGCTCATCAGACGTACGAAGAGTTTTAGCCCGCCTTCATAGCGATTAAACGCGCGGGCCATGGGGCGAACACCGGCGTAGAAGTTGTTGGTCTCCCAGGTAAAAATAGTCCCTGGGTGCACGTCACGAACGGCTCGACCATCACGCGTTCGTGGCGGATCCATCATGTCGCGAAGCATCGCGGTGCGTCGTGAATCGGGTGCAAATACCATGCGATTGACCGCTTCGGCCGTTGGCGTGGTGTCAAACCCAGTGATCTCAAAGCCCGACTCTAAGGTCCGGTCAAACAGCGCTGGGCCTATGCCCGCGACGAGCCGTAGAAACCCAGGCTTCAACCCAATCGCTGCTTCACCCAGCACTGCTTGCAGATAAAACACCGCCGCATCCGGGACCTCAAACATCTCGCACTCGGCATACGTCCCTGGAATCGTAATCCCGAGCGCCGTCACTCTCGCCCCGTTTTTATTGCACAGCCGAACGCCATCAAGGTCGTACACGAGATGCAGAAATCGCTGCATTGCGCTGCGGTTTTCTGTCTGTGCGTTGTACGTGGGGACGCCCTGCGCGTTGACCGTGAGTCCTTGGGTGTCCGGTCGGGTATAATCCACACGTTGTGACATGGTCCGCGCGGCGAGCGAGGCGTTCATCGTGGCGCTGCTGCTCCAGTCAGGCTCGATGCGATCGCGGTGCGTGGCCATGATCCCCATCGTGCGCATCCACTGCTCAGTGGCAGGATCTTGCACCGCGGTCATCACGTCTTCGAGCAGCCCAGGCTTTGCTGCGATATCGCGCACAATATCCACCACGTCGTCCCACATGTTGGCCTGTGGGCTCATCACCGCGTTGGGGTTCATGTCCGAGATACGCTTGATCTCAAACAGCGCGGCCATACTTCGCGCGAGCAAGCCCGCGTTGTTGGTCATCAGCGATTCGGCTGTGGCAAGGGCAGGGTCTGTATCGGGGTGGCCGAGCAGGTAGCCTGCAGCGTTTACGAAGTCCAACATGGGGGCCGAGCCCATGGACGCATCAAACGAGTTATACCGCACCGCGGGCAGGCGACAGGTGCGCATGGGCAGCTCGTCGCTTGGGCACGGAACACTTCCGCTCTGCGCAGACTCTGTCATACGACGGGGTCCAAAAAGCACGCTTGCTCCGCGCGCTAGGCGAAACACAGTGTTTTTCTCAGGGTTGACCAGGGCACGTGCGTCGCGCACCAAAGCCCCGAGCACCGTGCGATCCAGATCGACGTACTCATACAACGGGCCGGCGTTGGTCAGCACTCGACCTTGCATGTCGCGCGTGGCCATTGGCGAGCCCGGATACTCAAACGGCGTGGCGACATTGAGCGTTCGACCAGCACCGGTAAATTGGCCGTTCTCTGACTGAGCATTGCCGTTGGCGCCCATCACAAAAGGCATCGGAAGAGCGCCTCCCATACGGGTCACACGCGGCATCCCGACGGTGTCACGGCGCACGATCAAGCGCGGTTTGTTGGTGATAAGGCCATCGTCAACGCGAAACACAAGATCAAGCACTGCATCCAGTGTGGTCCCTTGGCGTTGCTCTTCAGGCGGCGCGGGGGCCGAAACCGCCATCTCACTTCGCGCCACGTCCATCAAGATATTGAGCTGTGTGTTGCCCATCCCCGCCGGGCGCCCGGGACGCGCCTCACGCAGTAGCGACATGGTGCGCTCAATCACGGTCCCGAGCTGCGGGTATGAGAGCATGGCTTGGGTCATGCCGAGAGAGAGATTTTGTGAGCGCATTCCCTGGCGAAATGAGATGCGTGAGAGCGCCGCGACCGTCTCTTCGTCCCGGGCCAAAGAGCGCAACAGTGTTGTGACGGACCGGGTCGTCCGTGGCAGAAGATCATCGGCAGGGACTTGCATGCCATCCGGTCCCGTGATGGTCACATTCGCGCCAAAGCGACCGTTCTCTGGTCCATACAACGGCAGAATATTGAGCAAATATTGGTCCATTTGCCGGTACATGGCAGGCGGGACCATGCGATCCAGTGCACTCACAATCTCTGTACGCCGTGTACCTAAGTGACACACCCTTGGCCCCACTCCGGTGGCCGCGTTGGGCATCGCACAGGGCGCAAGCGAAGCGCCTGAACATACGGGACGCGCACGGGTGAAGTCCACATCTCCAGGACTTTCGGTGGCATCTACACGAGCGCACACGATCTCAAAGACATCTCCACCCACAGTGTCTGCACGCGGCGCGGGTCTACGTGTCGTGTCAAAGTTAGGAGAGCACGTAAACGCAACCGTCGCTAAGGCCAGGCCTGTCAAAGAGAGCCATGTTCGTCGTCGCATCCCCCAAAGGTATCACCCAACCCTAGCGACGAAAAACAGCGTAATTCACAGTCCCGTCACATTAAACGTGTATGTCCCAGACGCTCCGCTGTAGCCGTCAATCGTGATGTAATACGTGGTGTTTGCTGCAGCCATAAACGAAATCGACGACGACAACCCACAGCTGTCATCGTTGCATCCCGTTTGCGTCCCGCCGCAGCTTGTACCTACATACAATACGGTATCAAACGATGAGCCACAGGTGTCAACGGTGACCGCGCGAGCAACGGGAGTGCGCAACAGGTACACCGCGTCCACGGTCGTTCCGGTGCTCAAACCACAGCTACCCGTGTAGTCCGAGCCCGCGCCAACGGTTGTCCCAGTGTATCGTCCATTGCGGGTAATGGTTGGTGCAGGAGCGCAGGTTCCGTTGTTCACAGGCGTGCGCGTTGAGGAGATTGTGTACGGACCGGCCGCCCCCGCAGCGCCATCGACCACCACGAAGTACGTCCCAGCGGGGGGATTATTGAGCACCGCAGTGGCTCTCGTCGCGACGCCATCAGTGTCGTTGCACGCAAGCTCATCTCCACCAACGCATGCCACTGCGCTGTGTACATGCACGCTAATATCATACGCAGAGTTTGCGGTGAACGACACGTTGCTTGACGATCCGTCGATCGCGACGCTGTACACCACGTCGTTGCCAGAACCCGCGCAGCTTCCGTTATGGTCGTTCATCGCGCAGGTGCTGTCGCCCATGGCCATCGCTCCGACGACCAGGGGGCTCGCTGAATTGCACCGCTCATTTGCAGGCGGATTGCACATCATGCCGCAACCTTCGTCCACGGTCCCGTTGCAGTTATCGTCCACTGCGTTGTTGCAAGTCTCAGCCGCGGCAGGCAAAACCTCACCAGAGCATGCGGCAAGCATACCGCCCGAGCACACACGCATCCCGGCGCGACAGCGGCCGACTCCCTGGGTGCCAACAGGGCCCGCGTAGCAAACCATAGGGGCGATCCCGTCGTCGACGACACCATTGCAATCGTCATCGACGTTGTTGCACGTCTCGCCGGTTGGTAGGGTCTCGCCAGTGCACGCGGACATCATTCCACCAGAGCAAGTGCGCATTCCAGCGCGACAACGCCCACGATCTTGGGTCCCCGCAGGGCCCGAATAGCAAGCGGCGTTGAGGCCGTCATCCACCATCCCGTTGCAGTTGTCATCCAGCCCATTGCACAGCTCCATCCCCGGAAGAACCTCGCCCATGCACACCCCCATCATCCCTCCTGGACAGCCTCGTGACCCTGCGCGACAGGTCCCAACACCCATCGTCCCTGCGGGGCCTGAATAGCACGACATCGCGCCTACACCGTTGTCCACCACACCATCACAATCGTCATCTTGCCCGTTGCATGTCTCTGGCATCATCGCTCCAGCGGTGCACATCTGCGGAACTCCCATCACGCAGTTTGGGACCATGCGCATGCAGTTGCCCATCCCGCACATCGTCTGTCCGAGATCTTCATCGACCATGCGATTGCAGTTGTTATCCAAGCCATCACAGGTCTCCATTGCACCAGGAAAAACGCTCGCATTTCCATCATCGCAGTCCATCCCTTGGCAGCCCGGCCCGGTGCCAAATCCGTCGCCATCGCCGTCCATGCAGTTAGGCCCCGTCTCGCGGCCCACAACATTGCCGTCCTGAACCGTGGGTCGATCCATCAAGCCTCCGTTGTCCCGCTGCACGATCCCAGAGTCCCGAGGTCCCTCTTGCCCCACTGCACAAGCGCTCAGAAAGACTGCACAGACAATGAGAAGCGGCTGCGTTTTGCGAGTGATTTGCATAGTATTGGGAGTCTCTTTTTGAGGTGTCGTCAACGGCTAAGTGCTCAGCAGGGTGGCGTACAGACGCCGACTTGGCAACTGCCATAGCAGCAGGTTGTTCCGGCGCCACAGGTCCGTCCACAAGCGCCACAGTTGCGAGCATCGGTGTTGAGATCGACCTCGTATCCGTTGCCCGCGCTGTGG
>JANNCG010000336.1:0-6169 GCA_031386385.1 Myxococcales bacterium | reverse complement strand
CCACAGCGTACTCCGAGATGATCGTCTCACTGTTGGGCTCAGGTACCAAGCCTCCGCCCGCCACGCGCCACCGACGACGCACCAAGTCGGTCTTTCCCATCGTGAAAGGGACTGATCCTGCGTAGGCGTTGGCCTGCGTCGCGCTTACATTGGCGATGCGGTAGTCAATCACCGACACTGGGGCAATCCAGCCGATCGAGGAGTTTAATCCGCAACCCACCATGACGCCATCGTTGATCGTAACGGGAATCGAGAGATCAACGCTGGGCATGAGATTAATGGGCTGCAGCGAGTCGCGATAGTTCGTCCCCGCGATCGTGCCGAACTGCATCGAGCCATCAAGACTTCGCAACCGAACGAGGCCGCCGATAGGAAAAATCCTCGCCATATCCGCTGCCGAGGTCACTCGACGCCACTCATCCCAGCGGTGTTGAATCAAAACTCGCGCCCCATTCACGCCACCGATTTTGTACTCATCCGTCGACGCAAAATTGCCCACCATCATCATGCGCGCGGGGGTAATAAACGTGTTGTCCGGCGACAAATGCGTGGGATTTGGGCTGTCATTCACAACCGAAACACCAAAAAGCTGGGGGTCTCGTCGAGGACAAACCGAGGGATCAGTGACCGAGTTCGGCGTCGCTTGATACCCCGCACGTTGAATGTCCGCGCGCAAAATTTCGAGCGCTGATCGAAGGCGCAACTGCATCTCGGACACACGCTGTTGCTGCTGAAATGTCTGCGAAGCAACAGCTGAAAGCGTGTAGAGGCCTACTGCAATGACCGCCGTCAGCCCCAACGACACCAGCACCTCGATGATCGTGAATCCGCGCCGCGCCCGGGCCGTACGTCGGCGTCGCGAGCGGCTCCCTGTGAGATGATTCATAGTGGCATTCCCCAAACGGATGAGACTTCATAGACAGCGTGAATACGCTCGATGTCGCGCCCAATGGTGTCGAGCGCGGCGCCGGTGCCGCAGTTCGCGTACGCTGGCTCGTAGTTGACACCCTCGCGATACCACCACACCCGAACCTCTGCCCGAATGACACCCTGGTCTGGCGGATTGAGTGTGGGCTGCCGAATCCAATTGAGCCGAAGATTCACACAGTATTTCAACGTCGCTGGGACCGCAATGCTCGTCGCATTTCCGAAGTGATCATACGCTTGAGCGACGTTTGGTGAAGCCGCAGGGACAAACCAAGTATCGAGCCGCGCCGACCCACCACCACAGCCAACAATGTTGCAAAGATACGTCGTATCGCTGCCCAAGTCGCTGCCTCCTGCGCGCGACGAAGGGCGATTCCACGTCATGGCGTCGGTGCGAAGAATCTCCTGCCAGCGGCGCCCGATGCTCGTCGCCATCGTCACCTCGTGGGCACGACGGTTGGCAAGCACCGCGGCGTTCTCCATCGAAAGAATGCCCGTCACACCCACGGCGAGAACCGAAATCGCAACCATCACTTCAACCAGCGTATAGCCAGTCGAACTGGTTTTTTCTTTTTGCATGCAGTCTTTCATGGACGCAACCTTGGGATGCCGCCCGTCGGAATAAACACCACTCGTGCCACCGTTTGAGCCTCTTCGGTCGACACAAAGCGATAGACAAATCCCCCGTTAAGCGCAACTCCATTGACCCCGCTGTTGTCGTCTAAAAACAGCCCCGCAGCGGCGAACCGATAGTACATACGTCCCGACGGCGTGTAGCAAAACTCAATGTAATTGGCGCTCGGAACGTCATTGAGCATGTTAAAAGTTGTGCTCGGTGGTTGCACGTCAGTCATCAAAATCCGCGTCGTGGGCCCAGCGAAAAGCGACAGCCTGCAGCTGTTATTATCGCCCTCAATCATTGTCACCGTTGAAGGAGCCATCCCTGCGGTCACCTGGACCAAGTGCGCGTTGCCTCGCATCATCGCGTTGCTTCGAGCGATCTTAAACACGTTGATAAAATCAACGGCGCTCTGCTGCAATCGCCGATCACGCATCGCCTGAAGCATCGACGGAACAGCCGCCGCCATCGCCACACCCATAATCACCACAACGACCATAAGCTCAATCAACGTAAACCCAGCGCGGCCTCGTGAAACACGACGAACCGCTCGCGAACGACGTTGAGAGTGAGCAACGTTTGCGCCCTGATGTTGTTTTAGCTGCACGACGAGGTAATTTACTGCAATGCCCGTGCCCTGCCCAGTTCTCGGTTGGTTTGCACGTGCGATTGTTGAATTGCCACGAACAGACTTGCGACCCTACGCAACTCTTTCACAGTGATCGTCACCTGCGCACTTGCCCTCCCTAAGTAGCCGGAATATCACTCTGTCCTACATTCATCATGCAAACGACCTTCTGCTCACTTGTCCTCGCGCTCGCTCTCTCTTCCTGTCGCCGGACACAGACTCCCCCCGCACGACCGCTTCCCACCACAGAATCTGTTGCAGCGAGTGCTGACGCGGCAAGCGTGTCAAACCCCGTGCGCGCGTTTGCTCCTGCCGCCGCACCCGGGGAGTTTCGTGATTCGGCCAGAATATTTCCTCAAAATTCTCTGGGAGTGCTGACGCAGTCAGGACCGGTTGTTCGGTCAACTGGAGCAAACCTTTTTCAAATCATCGACGGTGACGCGGTGTCTTACCAAGCGTACGACGTGCGGAGTTATGCAAAGACGGATTACCGTGTCGCAAACTCAACGATGGTGGCGTCCCTTTCGGTCTACGAATTTCCGTCCGCACTGAGTGCATACGGTCGGTATTCGGCAGCACTTGCGAGCAACCGTGACCCATCGGCGTTGGCGAGTCAGGCCGTGTCTGTGGGTGTCGCGGGATTTCAAGGACGGACACAACTGCTGTTCGTAAAAGGCCCATTTTTGCTCCAGATCGACATGCAAGACGATGACGAATCTGGCGACGAAAACGCGCTCTTCGCCGCAGCTCGGACGCACCTCCTCGCGATCGCACGCGCCGTCGAGACCCGCATCGAAGGCCAGCACACACTCCCTGCTCACCCGCTTGCTTCCGCTGGGCTGGTTTGGGGAGGCGCGACGTACATCGCCGAGGGTGCATTCGGGGTCAACTCCACAGGCCCGGTGTGGATTGGCTGGTACTCAAACGAGGCACACAAACGCTATCGTGTCGCGACAACTGCGAACGCAAGCGCGACGGTCGAGGCCGCTCATCAACTCGCGCAGCGGTTTCATCGGACTGGCGCGACAGCGATCGCAAACCCAGAGTTCGATGAGGCGTTTGCGGTGACCCACGAGGGCGAAGGTGAGCTTGTCGTCGCGCGAAAAGGCGCCCGGGTTGTTGTGATTGCAGATGGCGGATTCGAAGGAGCCGAGTCGATCAATCGAGCCGAGAAGACCGCGGCTGCGATCGCTCAGTTACAGCAGGCGGCGACTGTCGCGCCGGTACTGCAAGCCCGCTGACTCTATCCTGCGCTATGTTTGATGTTTGCTAGGACAAACGGGCACCAGCTACAGTACACCCTTAGAACCCTATGAACCTCTCACGCCGTGAATATTTGACCCGTGCTGGTAAGGCGCTCGCGGTTCTCGGTGCTAGCACGCTAGTTGCGCGAAAGCTCTACGACGCTGGCGGTTGGCAGACACACCTCGCCGCTGGGCGTCGGGAGGTGCGAGATTTTCGCATTCACTCAAGCGCCGAGTTCAGTGATTTTGCTGTCGCCCACGGAGAGCCAGGCGCAGCCACGCCTACGCAACTCGCAGAGCGCGCGATGCGAGCCCTTGGCGGAATGCAGCGATTTATCAGCCGAGGAGACCGTGTTGTCATCAAGCCAAACATTGGCTGGGATCGCACACCCCTCCAAGCTGCCAATACAAATCCTGAGCTCGTCGCGGCGGTGGTCACGATGGCGCTGCACGCCGGTGCGCGGGAAGTGATCGTCACAGACGCCAGCTGCAATGAACCGGGGCGGTGCTTTCAACGCTCGGGAATCTGGGCGCGGGCTGAGCGAGCGGGCGCGAACATCGTGCTCCCGGCCGACCATCGTTTTCGCACCATGAGGCTCCGTGGGGAGGTCCTTGATGAGTGGCCTGTGTACCGCACACTGATCGAAGCGGACAAGGTGATTAACATGCCAGTGGCCAAGCACCACAACCTCGCGAAGTACACCGGCGCGATGAAAAATTGGTACGGCGTACTGGGTGGTCGTCGCAATCGCCTTCACCAATCCATTGACGTGTCTGTCGCAGATTTGGCTGAGTTTATGCGACCAACGCTCACCGTCGTCGACGCAATTCGTGTGCTGCTTCGCAACGGTCCGCAGGGTGGCAACGTCGACGATACGCGACGCATGGACACCGTCATCGCGACCACCGACCAGGTCGCCGCAGATGCGTTTGGGTGCACACTCATTGGGCAGCACCCCGAGCGATTGCCCTATCTCCGCATGGGCCAAGCCCGCGGACTCGGAACCATGGACTGGCACACACTCCGTCCACGCGAGGTCGCTATGTACTCAAATGGAACCGAGCAAATTCACGAGCTCAATTTGCCCCTAGGTCAGTCACCAACACAGTTTGCACATTTGCTCGGGAGCGCACTGCTTCGCTCGCCCGCGGTCGATACGGTCTCATCATGAGCAACGATTTTCCAGGTCCGATCCCATGGCTGGGACAAAAGGGGATGGTCGGCTCGATCGACAGATTGCACACTGCACGACAAGCTAAGCAGACGCACGTTGACTCGCAGTGCGGCACAATCGCAGCGGGTCGAGCGAAGGCTCCAGACATTCTGCCCGCGGCCATCACCGATCCAGCGGGGACCTCGTCCCCCGCGAGCAAAGTGCAGAGCACCCGCAGTTCGTGGTTTTCGGGTCTCGTCGTGCGCCTTAAGCCGAAGAAAAAGAAGCGTTCTGGCAGCGGAATTCCAGCGAGAAAAATCATCGTCTGGTTGCGTGATGCCCGACGGGTGTCGCAGCTGGGGTTCTTCGCGCTGTTTTTTTTCTTACTCGTTCGCACTGAGTTTCGCGGAGGGTTTAACGGTGGTGCCACGATCCGCATGCCGTACCCAGTCGAGGCCTTCTTGCTCGCGGACCCGTTCGTCGCGCTCATGACCGTTCTCTCGACCCACACGGTGTACCGCGCGCTCTGGTGGAGCGTGGGGCTCGTTGCGCTGACTCTGCTCTTTGGCCGCGTATTTTGCGGCTGGATTTGCCCATTTGGGACCCTCCATCACTTCGTCGCGTGGCTCATGCCCAACCCCAAAGGCGCCACAACAGGCGGCCGCCGCGTCGAGGCAAACAAGACACGCCCATATCAGAACGCGAAGTATTATCTCATGATCGCGTTTTTGCTCGCGGCGCTGTGTGGGAGCGCAATAGGAGGGCTATTCGACCCCATCTGTATAGCGGTTCGCTCCATCGGACTTGGTGTCCTTCCGCTGATGAACTACGTCACCGGCCATGGGCTCGATCAAGTTTCGTCAGGAAACTTGCGGATACTTCAACAAGCAAGCGATCACTCGCGCGACATTCTGGTGGCCACCGTCATGCAGCCACGGCAGTTCTATTTTCACCAGACATGGATCATTGGATCGCTGCTCTTTTTAACCCTCCTCGCGAACCGTTGGATCCCTCGATTTTGGTGTCGGGCGCTCTGTCCGCTTGGCGCGACGCTCGGCGTCATCGCACGCCACGCTGTATTTGGAATGGAGAAAGACCACTCCAAGTGCACTGACTGCAACTTATGCCTCGTTGATTGCCAAGGCGCCGATAGCCCCCAAGGTGGTGTGAAGTGGCGCCAAGATGAGTGCCACATGTGCATGAACTGCGAAGTGTCGTGCCCAGAGGACGTGATCAAGTTTCGCTTTCTACCCAATAGAACAAGCGCCCGACTCGCACCACAGCTTGATCGACGCAAGACGTTGGTCACGGCGGTGTGTGCCGTCGCGACGCTACCGGTATTACGAACAAGCGATACAATTGATGCCAACTACTACGACCGTATGATTCGCCCTCCTGGCTCGGTGCCAGAACGCGAATTTCTCGAGCGGTGCATCCGCTGTGCCGAGTGCATGAAGGTGTGTCCCAACAACGCGTTGCATCCGGCGTTTCTAGAGAGTGGAATCGAGGGGTTATGGACACCCATTTTGATCCCTCGAATCGGGTACTGCGAGCCGACGTGTGTGCTCTGCGGCCAAGTTTGCCCCACAGGGGCGAT
>JANNCG010000326.1:0-9136 GCA_031386385.1 Myxococcales bacterium | reverse complement strand
ATCGTCTTGCCGCCGTGCTTATCGTAAAACTCTTTGGTCCGTTGAATGTGTTGTGGGCGAAAGAAAAAAGACTTTTCGCGTTTAAAAAGTGATGGTCCCGCACGCTTGCCAATCTGATACCCCACAGCGTCACCGACGATGGCGCAGACGATGAGCAAGATGTTAAGCGGCAATATGCTGAGCGTCGGTGTGGTCGCTGCCACAACCCCTGCCGCAAAGAGCATAGAGTCACCGGGGAGAAAAAAACCAAGGAGCAATCCTGTCTCTGCGAAGACGATCGTCGCGAGGATTGCGTACAACGGTGGACCAAAGGCAGCGAGCGACGCGGGGTCTGCGAGGTGCCGATATTGAACGTATAAATCGTGGAGGGACATTGAGGGGACGGGAGACTACGAAAGCTCCAACATCCGATCGAGAGATTTTTTCGCGCGTTGGGCGAGGGCGTCGTCGAGAGTGAGCTCGTTTTTGTTATGCAAAAGCGCGTCACGCACAGCTTCGAGCGTGTTTTTCTTCATAAACGGGCAGTCGTTGCAGTTGCAGTCGGCTTGCGGCGGCGCTGGAATAAATTCTTTCAACGGCGAGGACTTCTTCATTTGGTGAAGGATCCCTGTCTCCGTGGCGACGATAAACGACGTCTTGGGGCTGCTGATTGTATATTTGAGCAGCGCACTCGTTGAGCCGATAAACTCCGCGTGTTGCAAAACGACCTGCTCGCATTCGGGGTGAGCGATGATGGCGGCGTCGGGGTGGCGCACCTTCAAGTCGAGAATTTTGCGCTCCGAGAAGGTCTCGTGCACGATGCACGAGCCTTGCCAAAGACGCATCGGGCGGCCGAGCTTCTCAGCCAAATAGCGACCCAAATTGCGATCAGGAGCAAAAATAATGGGCCTGCCTTCTGGCACGCTCTGCACGATTTTTTCGGCGTTTGAGCTCGTGCAAATGCAGTCGGAGAGGGCTTTGATTCCGGCGGAGCAGTTGATGTACGAGATCACGTAGTGGTCTGGATGCATTTTGACAAACTTCTCGAAGCGCTCAGGAGGGCAGCCTTCGGAGAGCGAGCATCCCGCGTCCATGTCTGGCAACAGGACAGTGGCCTTCGGGTTTAGAATCTTCGCGGTCTCAGCCATGAAGTGAACTCCGGCGAAAACGATCACGTCCGCGTTGGATTTTTGTGCCGCTTGTGCAAGCTGCAGCGAGTCTCCGACGTGGTCAGCAATGTCCTGAACCTCACCCTCAACGTAGTAGTGGGCGAGGATAATCGCATTGCGATCGCGTTTGAGACGGTGAATTTCAGCTTGCAGGGTTTCGTCTTGCATAAACAGTTCAGGGGGTCGGTAGGGTTTTACGGAGTTTTTTCAAGGATTCCTCGGCCCACAACCGGCCCGAGCTTGTCGATTGCGAGCGCCTCAACGGTGTTGTGCACCGCCTGACGCTCGTCATCGGTTTGATACCTAAACCGAATCCCCATCCCTGCGGGCTTGTCCGCTGACTCTTCGGACGGCTCAATGCGCCAAGTCACCACACCATGAAGCCGCAGCGGCGCAGAAAGAGAGGGAATCACCAGCTCAAACACAAACTCCGTACCAATCGGCAGGGGGCGAGCGGTGGCGATAAAGGTCCCTCCTCGTGAAATATTACGTGTGTAATCGGCGAAGAAATTATTGATCCGTTTGTACTCAACACGCAGGGCAATGGGGTGTCTTGCGGCGTCGCGTCGGTCATCTTCGGAGGGTTTTGAGTCAGTAGGTTCGGTCATCCGGTAGCAGAATTTAGTTTACTCCCCAGACCGTCAGACTCCGTACTAAATTATTTCCCAAGGATCTGAGCGCGGTTGTTGTTGAAAACAGCACGATGGACTATGGTCCGGTGGTAAATAGCGCAGGGATTTTCGCACCAATGCGAGTTCCCTCATCAATGCTGGATAAACAGCAGATTGAGACAAGCACCTCGAGGCGTCGCTTTGAAGCGGCGTTTGTCTGGCGTGCACGTCGCTCACGAGCCACTGGTATGACCGATTCTGAACGAACGCTGCTTGAACAAGCCCGAGCCGGGGATCGCACCGCGTTTGGCAACTTAGTGCGCTTGCACCAAGCGCGTGTTCATCGTTTGGCCCTTCATTTGACCGGTAATTCTGGCGAAGCAGACGACGTGATGCAAGAGACTTTTGTCCGCGCTTGGAAGGCGATTGACCGCTTTGATGGTCGTGCGGAACTGTTTACATGGCTCTATCGAATCTGTGTGAATGTCGCCCTCAACGCTCGACGCTCACGCAAACGTGAGGTCGCCGACATCAATGATCCCCGCTTGCCTGAGCCCATCGCCGAAGGCCGCGGCGCTGATCCTGCGCTGCACGCTTCGCAGGCAGAGGGCTATAAGCTTCTGCTCCGCGCCATTGACACACTCAGCGAGTCTCTGAGGACGACGCTCGTGCTGGCCTGTGTGGATCAAGTGCCATACGCCGAAATCGCGACGGTGCTGGGATGCACTGAAGGTACCGTGGCGTGGCGTGTTCACGAGGCTCGCCGAAAGTTAAGAGACGTTCTTGGAGACCAGTGGATGGCCGATATGGACGCGACAGACACCGAAGAAGAGCCCAAAAAAGGAGGCGCTCGTGGACGATAAACTTAGACGGGCGCTCTCTGCCGCCGTGGACGCGCCGGTCAAGTCGCGCGCGACAGAAAAGTTGTTCGCTGAAGATCCCCAAGCTTCGCAGTACTTCGCGGGTTTAATGACAGTAGACCGTGTGCTTCGCGCATGGCCTGATGTGAGCAAGACCGCCTCTAGCGACAAAAATTTCGACGCGATCATGTCGCGTTTGGATGAAGAACTTCCCGATATTCATGCACTCGCAGCGGTTTTTGCTGACGAGCCAGAGATTCAACCAACTACTAAAGCCAACGCACCCTCGGAGCAGCACGTAATGTCTAACGATCAAGACAATGATGACGATCTCGAAGGCCTTGCCGCACTCATGCGCACAAGCCGCACGAGCTCTGCAGCGAGCATTCCGCCCCCCTCAACTGCGATGCGTGCGGGCCCTTCGCTGCATGACGATCCAATGGACGAGAGCTCGGGTATTGTAGACATCAAGCACCTTGCAGCGATCGCTCGCCAAGCGCCAGCGCCGACGCCTGCAGCGACGGAGGCTGCAAAGGCCAAGAGCTCCGATGCTGCGAAGCCTACTGAGACTTCGGAGAAAAAGTCGGACGCGAAGAAATCCGATGAGAAGCCCGAGTCTCAATCCGCCGACGGCGAGAGTAAGGCTTCGAGCAAAGAGGGCAAAGATAAGGTTGCTTCGAAATCAAGCGAATCAGTCAAGCCTGCTGCGAAGGCGAAAGACGCCGCCACGCCCGCGCCCACGGCCGCAGTGGCGAAGCCAGAACCTGAGAAAAAGGGCACGAGTCCCATCGTCTGGATCGGCGCTATCGGCGTGGTCGGCGCGATCGCGTTTTTTGCTGGCCAAAAGAACACTCCCACCGCTGCGAGCAATCTCGAGAGTGCGCCTACAACTGCGCAATCCTCGACCGCAACGACGGCGACAGACCCTGCCAGTCCAGCAGCAAACACTGCGCCAGCAGTACAACCTGCTGCTGCAAGTCCCACCGCGGGTGCCGCCTCGCCAGGCACCGAAGCCCCAGCACAGGCGGCTCCGCCGACACCAGCTGTTGTGCAAGGAGCTTCTAATGGGCAGGGCGCCACTGCAGAGGCAGTGGTTCCGGCCAACCCAACACCCACGACAGCACCGGTTGTCGCTGCCAACGCTCCCGCCGCAGGCTCTCCGGGCTCTGGCCCCGCAGCTGCTCAAGCAAACGCCCGCGGTCCTGGCGCAGCGACAGCAACTGGGACTGCCCCAACCGCTGCGACCACACCCAGAACAACGTCCAACGCGCGTGTTGCTGCTGCAACAAATCGCCCTGAAACACCAGAGCCAACCACGCCTACGCCTGCGGTGACCCGCACTACGACGGTGGCTGCCGCGCAGACCGGCGCAGCTGGATCGCGCGCAGGAGGCACGACGACAGCGGCGAGCACGGGTAGCGCGAGCTCCGGCAGCACCGCTGCGGCGGCAACAACTCGACCCGCCGCGAACACCAACGCAGCTGCCACAACGAATCGGCCCATCACGGCTGCAACGACCGGCGCGCACTCTGTTGAAGATCTTATGCATATTGCAACGGGTGGCGCGACCGCGGCTCAAACCGCTCATGCGCAAGCTAACCAAGCAGCCGCCACCGCTGCAATTCCAGCGGGATTGACGCGCTCAATGGTTCAGTCCACGATGGGCCCCTTCGCTTCGGCGGTGCGCGCTTGTGCACAGGGGCAATCGGGTACGGCCACTGCGGTGCTTCAAGTGAGCGGAGAGGGCGCGGTCACCAACGTGCTGGTTTCGAGCGGCTTCGGCTCGGGTCCCAACGAGTGCATCTCCAACCGTCTGCGCAGCGCTCATTTTCCTGCGAATCAACGACCCACGTCGCGTGTGATTTATCCGTTCAACGTGGCCCCTGGCGGCGGTTGACGGATCGCGAAGGGTTTGTTTGAGGGGGAAAAAGTTCGAACTCGCACTCCTGTCGTTGACGATCAGTCACCGGCAGGAGTAGGGTTCGCACCCTTTTGTCGGAGCTGAGAAGTTATTATGGTTTCATCTACACAACAGTCAGAACGAATTCGCCGCCGCAAGGCCGGTAAAAACGGCAAGCGCAACAAGCGCGAGCGCCGTGCCAATCCAACGCCATCGTTTCCAATTCACCAAGAGCCCAAGAAGGCTTAACACGCTTTAGAAGCGTGTCGCGTTCGCTGGGATACCGCTGCACAAGCCCCACGTTTTGCCAGAGGTTTTCTGCGCTAAAGTGTCAAGCCGACGCGGTGTTTGAGCACTGAGCTTATGGTTGCGCGGCTCGCTTGAAGATCCGCGACGTCTTTGACTGGCAGAAATCTGCTTGCGGCGCCGTCGCGTTCAACGCGCACATAGTTTGTTGGGTGAAACCATGTGAGCTCACCGACCAAGCGTTCGAGTTGAATCGCTTCACGCGTCCCGACCTTCTTACGCGCAACACACCATGTCCATTCGTAGGACTGCGCGAGCGCCTCGACGTTGATCCATAACGTATTGGTGTTAAACGTCGGAACGGCATCGTGTGGAAAATCACTCGGTAAACGAAAAGCCTCGCAGAGCTTCACCCTTCCTTCGTGCAGCGCGGCCACACCTCCCTTGTCCCCCGGACGCTTGTTGACGAGCTCCGCGGTGATTGTTGCTTTTGATCGTCGATGGGCGGCGAAGATCGCTGGATCGACTGTGGCTCCGAGGTTGTCTACGTTCATCACTAAGACTGTCTTGACGCCGGACTTTTGCCATCGCTCAACCGCGCCGCCGAGTTGCATCGCGTCTGGCAAATCGCCATGTCCGGTCGCGTACGCGGATCGCTGTCCGTGTTCGTCGAGAAAAAAATCGCCGTTCGCTAGCAGCCTAAGCGCGACAAACTGCGGGACGCAATGAAGCCACGGGGGAGTCGCTTTTTCTTCGGCCAAAGCAGCTACGAGCGCATCATGAGTGGCGAAGCTCGTCATGAGCGTGGTGTCAATTTTGCCTGCAAATTGACTGACATCGGCGACCTTTGCGTCCAGAAACCGAAGCGATGTGTCGTCTGCAAGCGTTGCGAGGGCTTTCACGACGCCACCAAAACGAGTGGCCATGCCTCCGGCGAGAATCACAACGGCGAGCTCGTTTTGAGCGATCGCAAGTCGTCCCTCACGATCGAGTTCTTCACGCTGCCCATCGTCGATTGGCTGGACCACATCCAGCGCCGGAGGAACGACAACACCCTGTATTTTATGAAGCGAATCAGGATCCGACGTCTGACGAAGGCGCTGACGGAGCGCCTCAAATGGGATTCGGTCGTACCGAAAGCGCTCTAGAATTTGCTCGGTCGTCGGGGCCTGTGTGTGGATCTCAGTCATGGCGGTAAGCGGGATGCTACCCTCGGGCCAGAAAAATGACAGACACGTTTATGATCGCGCTTCCCTTGCAAGGACGGACGGTGGCGATGTTTGGTGGCTGCGACGAGAGCGCACGTCGAGCGGCGCAGCTTGCGGCTGAAGGTGCAACGGTCCGGGTGATTTGGCCGAGCATTGGCCCTGTGCTTCGTTCGCTCGCAGAAATGCACGCGGATACCGTGACGTTGTATGAGCGGGAGGTGGACGCGGGGATCGATCTTGCGTCCGTGTTTTTGGGCATCATGGTGCCGCAAGATCCTGAGGTTGGAGCCAAGCTCTATGCCTACGCCCACGCCCACCAGCGACTGTTCTGCGCGATAGATCAGCCGGATTTTTGCACGTTTTATCACGTCGCGACCGTGCGTCGAGGTCCGATGCGGTTTGGGATTTCGTCTGGCGGAGTCGCGCCTGGACTCGCGAAGCGGTTCAAAGAAATTCTCGAAGAGGCGCTCACCCCAGAGTTCACGCAGTTTGCCGAACACTGGGGAAAGATTCGCCAAGCGGCGCCCAAGGGCGGACGAATGGAGGCTACCCGCGCTCTACTCGAGTCATTTTTTCTCGAAATCCGCTGGTCGACCCGCGGAACCGCAAACCAAAATTGATGTTCGTCAGTCTCAGTGGTACGACGTTATGACCCCGATGTTTGAGCCGAACGAAGGCGAACAATGAGCACACGAAGTCGAGAGAGCTCGGCTGCGCTTCTGTTCGTCCTGGGCTCCATCGCGCTTCATGTGCAGGGGACGGCGATGGTGTCTTTTTGGTCGTATTGGCACCGTCCCGAATCGGTCGCGGCAAACCAGGGACGTGCCGGCCGTGGAGATAACAGCGCCGCGCCGCGGACTGAGTTGAGTGAGTTCACGCTCGAACCCGCATCCGTCGAGGCGCTGAGCGTTCCTGAGCCGACCACTCCAAACCCGCAAACCCCTTTGACTCCGCAGCAACGCGAACGCGAAGCAGCGCGGCGTCGAGCGCTCGTTCGGGCGATTGAGCGACGGCCTCCGGCGGAGATTGAGCTGCTGCGCCCGCCCACTCCACCGCCGCAACAACAGCCGTCTCTAGCGCACGTGGACCAGCGACAATCCACTGATAATCGCCCCACGGATCCCAATTTTTTGTCCGAGCACAACAACGACGTCAGCGAGCAAACCATTGCGGCGCTGAGAGGCTTGACGCAAGACGACCCACAACCCACACAGGCCCCCGCGGCGACACAAGCAGCGGGTTCGGGTTCGGGCGCCAACGACGTGCACGCCCAGGCGCAAAATCGCGCCGGTGCACAAATCCCAAGTTCGACTCAGCAGCTTCAAATGGCTGCGCCTCAACAGACTCCAAATAACCCACCATCGCAAGCATCGCAGCAAGCCCAGGCGGCGCAGACTGCGCAGCAGGCAGCGGGCCTTGCGGGGACGGCCGCGACGACACCAAACTCGCAAAACCAGGTGTTCGCGAGCAGCGAAGGTGTTTGGGGGCAGTACGCGTTGAGCCCTGAAAATCCAAGACCAAACTCACCACAGAGCGGTGCCAATGGCGCGAACGGATCAATGGGCTCTGGCCGTGGGCTAGCGGCCGCGCGCAGAATCGGTGTCGCTGGCCTTGGCGCGGCGGGCACGCTTCAGGCGCTTTCTCCGACCACCAGTAGCTATAGTCAAAGTTTTGGCTCGCGAGTGCAGCAAGAGCGCGTCGAGGCACAGCAGCGGAGGACCGAGTCGCGGGGTACGAATCCAGCGGCGGAGTTTGCGCAGGTGCGACAGGCGATCGAAAACTATGTTCCGGCGGTGAGGGTGGGAAACCAGACTTCGTTGCGCTCGGCAGCGTCGCCTTTTTCGACCTATCTGACCGCGATGCATCGACGGATTCACCAGCTTTTCGCAGACGGTTTTTTGGCTGGGCTTGACGGCGCATCGGCTGAATCGCCCCTCCAGGACCCCACTCTGCATTGCACTATTGAAATTGTGATAGAGCCCGATGGTCGAATCGGTCGTGTCGGCTTAGCTCGAACAAGCGGAAACACGATCTTCGACGTCGCCGCCGTCAACAGCGTTCGTCGCTCGGGGCCGTTTGAAGCGACCCCCGAGGCCATCCGAAGTGCGGATGGCAAAACGTACGTTCACTGGGGATTTTACAGAAGCGAACGGCAGTGCGGCACCTTCAACGCCGAGCCGTATATTCTCTCAGCGCCCGCAAGTGATGGACGCCGTGAGCGCACGACAATCATCGCCCCGACCGCTGGCCGAGAGCGTTAGTTAGTCGTATTGCAAATACGCAATTGACGTGGTTGTCCGCACCGTCGAAACTATAAACGTCCATGGTCCTTGAAAACACGCCTCCTGAATACGCTCCGCGCGTATTGGTCGTCGACGACGAGCGTGTCATTCGCGAGATCCTCGCGGACTTTTTAACACTCGAGGGATTTACCGTTCGCACAGCAGAAGACGGCGCCGCTGCGCTGGTTGAGCTCGCGCGTCATCCCTACGATGTGATTTTGTCGGACCTCAAGATGCCCAACATCGGTGGGATCGAATTGCTTGAGCGAGTTGCAAAGACCAACCCTCAGACGATCACTGTGATCATGACGGGTTTTGGCACAGTGGACTCGGCGATCGACGCGATGAAGCGTGGTGCGTTTGACTACGTGCTGAAGCCGTTCAAGGGCGAAGAGGTGGTGTACACCATTCAACGCGCCCTCGAAAAACGTAAGATTGACGCAGAAAACCTCAGACTTCGTGAGGCGCTCTCACTCTACAAAGTCAGCGAAGCGATTGCGCAGTCGCTCTCTCTTGAAGAGGTTGTGCGCACGGTCACGGACGCGGCTATCGCGGACGTAAGCGCCGACGTGGTCACGATGCACTTCAACGACCAAGAGACCGGCTGGTACGAGCGCGTGCGGGTGGTGGGGGACAAATATATTGTCCCAGCAGGACATAAAGAGGGCGAGCCGCTGTTCACGGTGGACATCCCCGAGTTGACCAACTACCTGCGCGATGACCGAGTGCTGTTGCTTCATGGCGCGCGCACGCGGCCGTTTTTTACCGACATCGCGCCGGGCGTCGAGGTGCACTCGATGGTGTCCATCCCGCTCCGAATGCGTGGAAAATTACTTGGTGTTGTCACGGTACTCTCGCTCACCCCCTCGCTTCGGTTTGAC
>JANNCG010000266.1:0-12553 GCA_031386385.1 Myxococcales bacterium | reverse complement strand
CGCGGCCAACGGGGGGATGCTCTTTCTCGATGAGGTGGGCGAGCTGGCGCTCGAAGAGCAAGCCATTTTGTTAACGGCCATCGAAGAGGGACGCTTCTATGCGCTTGGCAGTGACGAAGTCGTTCAGTCCCGATTCGCGTTGGTTTGTGGCACCAACCGTGATCTCCGCGAAGAGGTCAAGCGCGGCCGTTTTCGTGATGATTTGCTCGCTCGCATGAGCGTTTGGACGTTTGTTCTTCCGCCACTGCGCGACCGGCGTGAAGACATCGAAGAGAACCTGCGGTTCGAGCTCGAGCGCTTCTGCGAGACTTATCGCCGCAAGGCTCGTTTTTCGCAGAGTGCGTTAAAGAGATATCTCGCGTTTGCGCGAAGCACCGAGGCCCGGTGGAGCCACAATTTTCGCGACCTCTCACAGAGTGTCCTCCGCCTCGCAGCACTGGCCCAAGACGGGCTTATCGACACCGACAATGTTGCGCGCGAAATAGCCTTGCTGGCGGACGCTTGGAGCGACTCATCGCGAGAGAACTTGTCGACCTCGGTGAGCGCGGCCGCGCCAACGGACGGTCCCGGTGAAGAAGATCGCGTCGATCGAGTGGTCCGTGAGAGTATCGTAAGCGCGCTTCGCAGCTCAGAAAATTTAGCCCAGGCGGGGCGGCTCTTGTTTGATAGCGAACGATCAAAAAGCAGTAATTTTTCTGACAGAATGAGAAAAATTTGTGCGCGATATCAAATAGACTCCAAGAGCTATCTCCGCGGATAGGCGCTTACTTGCCCCGACGACGACGGCCCACGCTGAGCGCGGCGATCGAGAACACAAACCACCCAACCACTCCCGTCCCAGTGGTTCGACGGCTTGGCGTAGCGCGACACTGACAGCCTGGAAGTGAGTCGATGGGGACGAGGTTTCCATCAGGGAGACGCACATACTCGACGTCTGTCCGAGCATCTCGCATACCGTCGGCGGCAGCATCTGTCAGCGTGGTAGGACCCTCGTCAACGACCGCAGCATCGGTTACGTCGTAGGGCGCTCCACTGTCGACGATGACCGCAGGAGGGTCGCACATAAACATCAACGTAGAACCGACTTGAGGGTTGTTGCCTCCGGCACTATCGATCGCGTAAGCGCGCATTGAATGTGGGCGCCGATCTTTAAAAGAGTCCGGCAAATTCCAGGTAAATGCGTGATTGCACGAGCCCAACGGCATGCAGAGATCTGGACGGTTGTCTCCTGCTCGGACAGAAAAACTCATCGCTCCCATCATCCCGGGAGTGCCATCAATGTACAGATGCACATCGATGGTCCGCATCGGGTCGTCCGGGTCCTGCGCCCACCCGGCAGCGCCCGCGCAGTTGGCCGAGTTGAGGTCTCCGCGTGGCGGCGTGTTGCGAGGGCACCCGTCAACAATCGCGAACCCACGGACAGGGGACTGCACCAGAACTCCCTCCGTCTGTGGGCCGTAGCTGCCGTCTTCGGCGATCAGCTGCATCGGGTGGTTGACGTTCCACAGGCGTTGAAATGCAGCAATTGAGTGGGCCTTGAGCGTGTTGTCTGTCCAACCGGGGCAGTTAAAATGCACCGGGTCGTTGGCCGGATAGGACTGCTCGCAGCCCGCCGCTTGCATCGCCCCAAGAATTTGCGCGTAGTTGCTTGCATCGATCGCGCGGCCCGTATGGTGCGGACTTGAGCCCACTGCCGCAGGCGTCATGCACGAGGGGCTGTTGCTTCGCGACAAGACATATTGTCCTGCGATTGTTCGATAGCCCGACGTCATCTGAATGGGACGCATCGCTGCCGCACGGCGCAACCTAGCCGCGGTGTCAGCGTTGATGGCTGGCAGCACGTTGCCGACAAACGTGATCCCGCCGCCCGCACTAAAGTCAGCTAAATCGCCCGGAAACATGCACTTGTGCGTCGCGATGATCTGCAGCTGTAGCGGGTTGGTTGGGGCGCTATCGCACGCCCCGCCCCGCGCCACATCTCCCACTGTCTGCGCCCAGCCGGGATTCGGCCGCGCGGTTGAAACAACCAACACACAGAGTGTCCAAGCAAAGTTGCATGTGCGACGATAAGCCAAGTGCGTTGCGCAGTGTATGCGCAAAAACTACTTTTGCTCAACAGTCGCTTTGAGAAGCCCGCGCCATTGTTCGCGGCTCAACTCAGGGTAGATGTAGTCGCCTTCAAAGTTGGTGTGGTGGAGCATGAGGCGGGCGGCAAAGAAGATCGCCTGTGCAATTCCCTCGACGCTGGTCGCATTGGCCAGGTTGTTAGCCTCCTGTCGAAGTGACGCGTGGTGCTTGCGAGCGACCTCGATCTCCGGGCCCAAACCGTGACTCTCAAGGTGCGGAAAGAGCGCCGTCTCTTCGTAGAAAAAGTGTCGCTCCATGGGGCCTCGCAAAAACGCCACCACGCTGTCTTTTTCTTTCGCAGCGGCGGCAGGATCAGCCTTCGCAAGATGCATCAAACGTTGCGCCATTGTTCGCGCCCGGTCTTCGTCGGCGAACAGCTCTTTCATTTTGTGATCGAAATCCATAAACAACTCTCTGCTTTTCACCGGAATCATAAACCACTGCCGTGGCACCGGGTCCTTGCGCGTAGCAACGGAGGTGACATCGCGGGTGACAGGGGTTTATGAGTCCGCTCTGGTGCGTGGGATATGCGGCGGTTTTACTCTCTTTCGGAGCCTTAGCAACGCCCCAACGAAGTCAATCGAAGTCAATTATGCGACAAGTTCGCCCGCAGATCTTGCATCGCATACCGTCCCAATCCTCCCATGACGATGTCAGCACAGTCGCCGAAACTCTCCGACGCATCCCCCGTCCAAACTCTGCATAAATCCCCCATGACCAAAGCCGGAATACAGCCCGCCCAGTGGATCGAAGCCGCTCTTCGCGAGGGGATCATTAAGACCGAGTCGGGTAGCGTTCAGCCTGAGCAAATCCAACCCAACTCGCTCGACCTGCGTCTTTCTCCGCAAGGCTGGCGTCTGCAGTGCTCGCTGCTTCCGGGCGAAGAGGGGATGCAGCGCAAGCTTCAACGCTTTGCCTGGCACGAGTTTCACACCGATGGCACTGGCTATGTGCTTGAGCGCAACGCGGTGTACCTGTTTCGACTCGATGAATCGTTGGCCCTCCCTGATGGTCTCGCCGCGCGGGCTAACCCTAAGAGCTCCACTGGCCGATTAGATGTCTTCACCCGACTCGTGACCGAAAACGGGCTCGCTTTTGATGAGGTCCCTGACGGCTATCACGGAGTGCTCTATCTTGAGGTCGTCGCGCGCTCGTTTCCGATCCTCGTGCGTCCAGGAGACACTCTCGCGCAGGTGCGGTTTCACTGCGGACCCAGCCAGGTAGACGACGTTGAGCTTCGCGCTGAGCTTGAGCGCGAGGTGCTCATTGTGGATCGCGCGGGACGGCCTCTGGAGCCAAAATCCCTGCGCATTTCTCAAGGGCTATTTCTCTCGGTCCACCTTCGTGGCGCCTCTGGCGACGTCGTGGGGTACCGGGCGCGAAAGACCGCACGACCCATCGATCTTCGCCAACGGGACCTGCCACGCGAGCAGTTTTGGGAGCGCGTCGCCTGGGCCAAAGACGAGCCAACGATCCTTGAGCCGGACGAGTTTTATATTTTCGCCTCCCGTGAGCTTGTTCGTCTTCCACCGCACTTGTGCGCAGAGATGGTCCCCTACGACGCGGGGTCTGGGGAGGTTCGCACGCACTATGCGGGATTTTTTGACTCTGGATTCGGGTGGATTCCTGGCAAAAATCCAGCGGAAACTGCGGCTGCCGTGGTCCTTGAGATCCGCAACCACGACGTGCCGTTTTTGATCGAGGACGGGCACCCTCTGTTTCGTCTGATGTTTTTTCGAAACAGCGAGACTCCCCAAAAGCTCTACGGACAGACCATGAGCTCGAACTACCAAACGCAGCGACTCAAGCTCGCGAAGCAGTTTCGCTAACGACTGTCGCGCTCAAACCTTCACGCCAACAGCCTTGGCAAAATCGGTCAACGTCTCCATAGATGGCTGCCTGACTTTATCGCCTAGCTCGTGTACCCGGAGCACGGCCTCGTCGTTGACAGGTGTTGAGATACCGTGGATTTTTCCACGCGAAGAGATCTCGCCGTTGAGAAAGTCTACCGCTGGCTCGCGCCCGCGCTCAATGGCCGACAACATACTTGAGCGCATCCGCCGAAACTTGGCTCCCACCAACAACAAGACTGCGTGCTTCAACGCGAGCGCTGGATTGCCACGAACGTCGTGAGGCGTCAGGGCGAGGGACTGAAGGTCCACAGTCCCCGCAACCTTCTCAAGTTTAACTCCCTCGGCGCGCGCGACAGCGACCGCCTCGGTCATGATTTCAAGACACAACCGCCGCACAAACATCTTGAGGCTGAGCGGACCAAGTCGCTCTCCGGCGAGGGTCCCAATGGTTGAGATCCCGGCGTTGATGGCGAGCTTACTCCAACGAAAACCCTGCAAATTGTCAGTAAGTTTGACCGTTCCAACCGGCGAAAACAACGCCTGAAGCGCCAAGAGATCGGGGTCCATAGCTGCGGCCACCTCCCTTGGGTGCAGTCTTCCGAGTGTGAAGCCTCCGCGCGAGGTGCGCTCGTAGACGCCCGGTGACGACATCGTGGCGCCCCAGCCGACCACCGCCCCAATGACTCGTTCAGGGCCCGCAATCGCGCTGAGGCGCTGCTCACAGAGCCCATTTTGCAAACACACAAGCGCGCCGCGTTTCGCGAGCCACGGAAGCACCTGCCGTGCAGCCGCCTCGACCTGCGGGGGCTGCGTTGCCAAGACGATAAAATCAAACGGCTCCACCGCGTTGGACAGCTCGGTAGTGATCTCAATCCGAGCGTGAGCTGGGCTCTTTGTGCTCTGCAGCACGAGCCCCTTATGTGTGATCGTTGAGGCAATCTCGCTGTTCGTCGTGAGTGCGGCAAGCGCACGAAAGCCCTGATTCGGTTGTGTGGCTAGAGTCCCTGCAAGCACCCCGCCGATGCCTCCGCAGCCAACAATCAACACGCGCGGAAGCTTCTGAGCTTGGTGCAAACCCATGGTGCTGAGAGATTTTTGAATCCCGTGACGGGATCGATCGATGGGCTCTCGCATAAGCTCTACCTTTTGATAAACGACCAGTGATCACCTAAGTCCATGATGGCCCAGTTCGAGTATTGAGCAAACGCTCCACGCAGCTCGCGTTCGACGTCAAACGCTGTGAGCTCGCCAGTGTTAAACTCTTTGTTGGCCATCATCGCTGCAGCGAGCTCATCGCCGGTCTTGTTCACCGTGTCGCCCACAGCGAGCTTTGAGTGTTCGAGAAGCTCATCGAGAATTTGCCAAAAGCTGGTAGTTGCCATGAGCGCTCAATGATCGCCGCGAATTGAAATTTTCGCAACCAGTGATGCTTAATCTCGTGCACCCGCGTCGACGACACCGCTGTCGACGGTACCGCCGTCAACGGCACACTGATCCGCAGATAACTCAGGAACCGTTACGTTTTCTCGCAGTGAAATCGGGGCCCATTCGGTTCTCACCGCAGCCGACATTGCGTCGCAGGGTTGCGATGGGGACACTTGGCCCGAGGTCAACACGTCAAATGAGTCTCCAATGGTTCGGAGCAAACTTTCACGGGTTGAGGCGTTTGGGCCCGGGGCAGGACAGAGGTCAATCCACGGTAGGTTTGCTACAATGTCCGCTCGCGTGTTGAATCCGCTAAAATCCAGCGTGCCCCCGACGTCGGGCGCGAAAAGCCCGCCGACCCGAGGTCTGCGAAAGATAATTCGCCGGACGTTTCCGTTGTGAGGAACGTACAAGGGCACCAGACCTTCACCACTGATCCCTGTCCACCCACAGGACACAAACGCTTCGCTCGATGTTGCTTGAGCCTGACCCATCGGGTTGAGAGACAGTGCCGTCTCAATCTGCCAAGAGTCTCTGCCGTCCCAGGTAAACGCCGCGGATCCCGCAGGTGGTTGTCCTCGCACGACCGTCAGAAACTCTACGCTTACATGAGCGTCGTCGCCTCCACTCCACTCAGTGAATCGCAGCGCTGGCAAGACCAACCCCGAGGCGATACTCGCGTTGACACGACCCTCCACGAGAAACTCTGCGAGCGCAAGAAGCGGCACAATTCGCAGGCCGAAAGTGTTGTCTCTGCCGTTGATCCCATCTTCAATTTGCGCCCCCTGACACGAGGTCCGCATTGGCTGGTCCGTTGCGTAACTGCAGACCCCATCAAGGTCAAATCCAAACTGCTGCCATCCATCGCGACCCGAGCCAATAAACGCGATGGATCTCATCCCGAGGACATAGCTTCGTCCATTGGATCGCTGCTCAACCACGCCCGCTGGCAACGCAGGAAACCGCGCCCCACCACAACCCCCGTCCTCGACCGGCGCTCGCGGAACACAGCTCGCCGCGTCTCTCTCAACGACAGGGACATCCACAGGGACATCCGCGACAATACTCGCAAACCGTTGGCGATCGAATGCCTGACAGCCTGACAGCGCCACGCCAAGTACGATGATTTCGAAACGCGGGGTTCTCAACTCAGGTGCCCATCGTACCACGGGCCCAAAGCGCTAAGCGAGCGCTTCTCCCTCGTCACTCCAAGCGCTCACCCAGGCGTTGGTTTTTTCGGCGTGAGCAAACAACGCTTTGTAATAACTGTGCCGCGACAACAAAGCCCCGTCCCCGACAATCATGAGCCACTTTTTGGCGCGGGTGATCGCCACATTCATTCGACGAATGTCCTGCAAAAATCCCAGCTGACCTTCATCGTTGCTTCGCACCAAATCCAGCACGATGATCAGCTTTTCGCGCCCCTGAAAACCGTCCACTGAGCTGATCTCAAGACCCAAATCTAACTCTTGCGCGAGCGCATCCCTGAGCCGACGTACCTGCGCTTGGTAAGGTGTAATAACGCCAATATCCGAAGGGCGGGCACCCCGCGAAACCAGCCGTCGCACTTCAAGTGCCGTGCGCTCGGCTTGTCCCGGATTGGCCGTGCTCGGATCTTCTTCGGTCTTCAGCTCATCCCAACCACGACCCGCGCAGTCCAGGACAACGAGCGGACCGGGCCGCAGCGGATCGACCCGAATCGATGGATCATCTGTAAGCACCGCGTCTGCGACTTCTGGCGCCGCGACAAGTGCGCCCCCGTAGCTCATCACGCTCGGAAACTCCATCAGCGCTCGATGCATCCGGTGCTGCACCCGCAACAAAGTGCTCAGCCCTGGAGCACTCAAAACCAGCCGCTCAAACAACGTGCTCCCCAGCCCCATTCGCAGAGCCTCGTCGCCGATCACCGTGGGCGGCAGCTGCTGCGGATCGCCGGCGAGGACCATCTTTGGCGCTTTGCGAAGACCGACCAACGCGATGGGATCCGGCGCTTGCGTCGCTTCGTCGAGTATCACGCGATCAAAGGACTCTGCATCAAGAGAGCGAACATCCACTCCCGCAGACGTGACGGCAACCACACGGGCCTTCTCCAGGATCGTCGCTTGCGCGATCTTCATGTTGTCACGCGCCGAACGATACAGCCCTCGCACCTCATCCATGACCGTGCGTGTCTCAAAACGATCGACGGCGCCGCGTTTTTGCCGCTGAAAAAGCCGGTGTTTGAGCGCATCGGCCTCGCGGGTCCAGCGCATGGCAAGCGCCGCGCGGTCCGTCGCATCGACCATCGCGTCAAGGGTGTACTCTTCCATCTCTTGCGCGACCCTCGCTGGATGACCCACACGGACCAGTGAGACGTTTTGACTGACCAGTCGCTCCGCGAGATTGTCGACTGCTGTATGACTCGCTGCGGTCACCAAAACCCTCTCACCGCGCGCGACACACTGCCGGACAATCTCTGCGAGGGTCCGTGTCTTGCCCGTCCCTGGCGGACCAATGATCAGTGAAATATCGTTGTTGAGCGCGTGGTGCACCGCGACCCGCTGATCGTCCTCAAGCTGCGCGTCAAAGAAGCGCAGGTCCGCGACGGCCTTGTTGCTGATGGTCGGCTCGATGGCGCCGAACAGCACCTCAAATCGCTGATAGGCCTCACTTCGGACTGGGTGAGCCAGGACCTCGGCCAGCGCAGCGGCGCCTCGCTCAAAGGTGACCACCGGAGCCTCTCGCTCAAGATTCCAGCCGGGCAGAGAGAGCTCATCGGATGCTTCGGACTCAAGCATCACACCGATTCGGTCTCGAGTTTTGCGTGCGATAACGCCGCGGATAGCAGCGGGATCCTCCACGGTGGTGCGCCAAAGCAACACTGGATCGCCTGATGAGAGTCTGACGTCACGCAGCGTGGTGGGTGCCGATTCGCCTAACTTAAACCACGCAAGGGTGCGGTTGCCTGCAGCGGCAAACGTCTCATCGAGCTGCAGACCTCGCAGCGCGATCCCCGACTCAACGCGCTCTGCGAGCGATTTATGTGTGCGTTCTTGTGCGAATTGCTCGCGCGAAGCGTCTCGCTCAAGGGCCCACGCGCGCTGCAATCGAGTGATTTGCGAGCGCAGATCAGACACGGTCCAGGGCCTGTTCAAGATCTGCGAGCAGGTCCACAGTGTCCTCAACACCCACGGCAAGTCGCACAAGTCCGAGCGAAATTCCACTCGCTGCGCGTTGCTCGTCGCTCATGCGAGAGAGTGAAGATGGATACATGACCAGAGACTCGACACCACCGAGCGATGGCGCAAGGGCAAAAAGCTGCAGCGCTGCGACAAAGCGTGACGCCGCGGGAGCACCCCCTTTAAGCTCGACACTCAATACCCCCGAGCCACCCTTCATTTGCATTTTCGCGACGGGATAAAACGCGTGAGAAGGCAGCATGGGGTAGTGCACTGCGGCGATCTTGCTGTGGTGCTCAAGCGTTCGCGCGATCATCAACGCGTTGTGATTGTGCTCTTTCATGCGAAGAGCAAATGTCCGCAGTCCGCGCAACACTAGCCAAGCGTCAAATGGACCAAGCACGGCTCCCTCGGTTCGCAAATGGTCCCACCCTCTTGCGATGGTCTCTTCGTCTCCGGCAATGACACCCGCGATCACATCCGAGTGCCCCGCGAGATACTTGGTGGCCGAGTGAAACACGGCGTGCGCCCCGAGCTTGAGGGGTTGGGTGTTGTACGGAGTGGCGAAGGTGTTGTCGCATACAACCCGTACATTATGCTCGCGCGCCATCGTGCAAATTCCGGCAATATCGACGCAATCCATGGTCGGGTTGGCTGGCGTCTCAATCACCACGAGCTTGGTGTTGGGACGAAGCTCGCGGCGGTAGTCATCAACGGTGGTGCCTTTGGCAAACGATGACTGAACCCCAAAGCGCGAGAGGACTTTTTCAAGCAAATTGCGTGTGTCCCCGTAAAGCGTTTTCGCGCCTACCACGTGCGAGTCTTGGCTGAGCCAAGGGACGATGCAGGCGGTCGCTGCGGCCATTCCAGAGCCCAGTGCAAGGGCGCCCGAAGAGCCCTCGAGGGCGGCCACTACGCTCTCTAGTTGCTTGTTGTTTGGGCTGCTCCAACGTCCATAAAACTCAGCCGGTGCGCGTTGATTTGCGGTCTCGATAAGCTCCTCGGCGCTGGGGCGCTGATACGTGGCGCTCTGCCAGATGGGAGCCACGACCGCTCGTGTTTGATTGTTTGCAGAATCGCTGTGAATCGCGATCGTGCTCAACCCTTTGAACACGCGGGCGCCCGAGTCGCTCGCGCTCATGACTGCGTCCACTCTGTGGTCTCAACGACCGGAAGCTGCAGGGCCCGCTCGCGATCAAGATCCAAGTTGCCCACGTGAAGGGACAGCGGGGACTGGACCCACTTATAGATGCTCTGAGTGAACAGCTTCATAAACTTCTTCACCCACGCCTGATGCAACCCGGCTGCGTCCTCAGGAAACATCGTGTCCAATACGATCACGATTTCATCGGGCGACATCTTCTCTGCTGCGTAGAGATGAAAGGTCGCGTCGAGCGCTCTAAAGGGCATCAGCTCGTCTTCGCCCTTTTGGTTTGCCGCGAGCTCGGGGCCAGCGGGGGCGCTGAAACAAGCGCGAATTCCCTCGTAACCGCGGGTGTCCAAGAGATACTCCAGCAGATAGATCACCACCGTTTTTGGGACGTTGGCTAAAATCGCGAGGGCGCCTTCGAGATCGCCGCCAATGGTCGTGTAGCCCATGGCCTTCTCGGACATGTTTCCCGTTTGGAGAAAAAGAAACCCCGAGGTGTTGGACCAGTTCCACATGCGCAGTCCGCGAAGGCGAGCTTGGATGTTTTGCTTGGTGATTGGCGTAGGTTCACCTCCAGCGAGCATGGTCCGGGTGACCTCTTCTTCACGCGTGAAAGCATCATCAATCGCCACGATCTCAAACCGCGCGCCGAGCTCTTCGGCGATCTTCGCTGCCGCAGACTGAGTCTGGTCGGATGAATATCGCGAGGGCATATAAAACGTGTGAAATGTCTCGCGCATCTTCGCGCGCCGGTCGGTCTCTGAGAGGTTCGCATATTTGCGCTCTAAGTACCGATGCGCGATCAAGAGCGTCAGAAGCGAGTCACGGCCGCCCGAAAGCGCAAGTCCAATGCCCTTAAACGCGCCGGTCTTCTCAAAGTAGTCACCGATCCCGAGCGATAATGCGTCGAGCAGATCCTCGCAAAACTCTTCCCGTGCGCTCTTCGGCTTGCTCGTCCCGGGAAGAAAGAAGCTCTTGTTCGCGGGGATCGGATAGGCCAATTGACTTCGATCGCTTGTGGCGCCCTCGACCTTGATACAGCGGACCGAGGCGCCCAACGTGGCCTGTGCAAAGGCCAGCGAATCCAGCCGCCAAGTTGTGCTCTCGGTACGCAACCGCGTGGTGCGATCAAGATCGACCGAGACTGTCTCAAAGCCCGGCGCAAAGCGCTTGCACTCAAGCAGCGGCCGGCCGTTGGCAAACACAAAACCGCCGCCATCAAAGATCAATCCGTCGTTGGCCCCCACGAGGTTGACGTACACAAGGGTGCACTGGTTGTCGCCCGAGCGTGTGGCGAGCATCTCGCGTCGAGTGCCCAGCACACCGGTGCGAAACGGCGATGCGCTGACGTTTACAATAAGCTCCGCGCCCGCGTAGCATCTGCGACGCATGGGACCATCGGGTGACCAGATGTCCTCGCAAACTTCGAGACCGAGCGTTCCGAAATCAAATTCAAAAATGAGGTCGCCAAACGGAACTCCGTCGACCTCGGCTTGGTGGTAGGGGACGCCGGGCGACAGGGTGCGAAGCTCGTAGAACACGTTATAGGTTGGGAGTTTTTCTTTGGGTACGATGCCTAGAATTTTTCCTCGCAAAATGACCGCGGCGCAGTTGTACAAATGCCCGCGCAACGCAACGGACACGCCCAAGACGATCACCGTCGAGAGCGTCGCTGTCTCGCTCGCCACTCTCTGCAATGCCCGCCATTGCGCGCCGACAAACCCCCGCCATTGCACCAGGTCCTCCTGCGAGTACCCCCCAAGCACTTGCTCGGGAAAGCACGCAACGGTCACGTTCTGCGTGGCCATCTCTTTCGCCATGGCGACCACTTTTGTCGCGTTGCTCGTCACCGAGCCGACTGTTGTATTGATTGAACCGAGAGCAACTTTGACCAATCGCATGCGCTCGACGATACACCCGTTTAGTGCTTGGCCAATTCAAGAGATTTGCAGGCTCATGACAAACGCCGACCGCTGACGAACGGACGTTGCTGGGAGCGGTTTGCGACCACCCCGAGCGTGCCAATTCGCCAGTCACCTCAAAGCGGCTATCTGTTGGGCTTGCCCTTTTGCTTCACTGCGGGATTGGTGCGAAGCACCGCGCTGTCGATGCCATCGCGGACAATCTCTTCGACCAGGTCCGCTGCGGCGGACAAAAATCCCGACAAGAGCATCGATTCGTCCCGCGAGAAAGCAGACAGAACGTAAGCGTCCACGGCGCCACCTTCAGCCGGTCTTCCGATCCCTACTCGAACGCGGCCAAACTCAGCGCCCATTCGTGCAGTGATGTCTCTCAGTCCGTTGTGCCCGGCGTGCCCGCCGCCAAACTTAGCTCTGAGGGTGTTAAACGGCAGCTCAAGCTCGTCGTGGATCACACAAACATCTGCGGACTTCAGCTTGATGTCTGCGATGCAAGCCTGAACCGATTTGCCCGATAGGTTCATAAAGGTCTGGGGTTGCAGCAAGGTAACGGGCACCCCTGCGAGGATGCCTTTGCACGTAAGTCCGTGCCATTTTTCACGCCATTCGCTCGCGCCAGCGCGCTCACGCAGCACCTCGGTGACCATAAAGCCAACGTTGTGTCTGTGTGAGCGATACGACGCCCCAGGATTGCCTAAACCGACGAGCAGTCGAGCCAAGAATTACTTCTTCTTCGCAGGAGCGGCCTTCGCGTCCTTCGCAGGAGCGGCGCCTGCAGCGGGAGCTGCTGCCTTCGCGTCTTTGGCGCCAGGTGCCGCAGCGGCATCAGCGGCTGCTGCAACTTCAACGACCTCTTTGTCAGGAGCGACAACGGAGACGATGGTGTGGTTCGGTTCAAGCATGACCTTGACGCCCGCGGGG
>JANNCG010000223.1:0-5331 GCA_031386385.1 Myxococcales bacterium | reverse complement strand
GGGCGGGCGCGGGCTCCGGGGCTGGGGATGCCGAGACAGACCGCTCCGGCGACGGTGAGCGTGCGGGATCAAATTGCCGTTCCGACGTTGTTTGAGGTGATCTTAACGGCACACAGTCGCTTTGGAGTATTATCACTTAGAAGTGTTGCACAAGCTGCGATCCGCTCGGTGAAGGATCACACAAAGGACCCAATTATTCGAAAGCGTCTGATGGTGGTCGATGCCCTCGCCCGCCACGGAGCCAACACGCTCGAGGCACTCGGCATCAACCAGTCCATGATCGAAGCATCGGGTCGATCAATGGAAGGGGTGCTCACGCGCGATGACCTGCAGCCGCAACCGGCCAGCATACAAGAGCTGCTCGCTTCACCGATGGGAGAGCACCAAGTGCTGTCCGTGGTGCTCGACGCGGCGCCAAGGTATGCGCCACCCCCACCTCCGCCAACGGACATTGGCGTCGCAATCGCTGGAGATTTGCACGGCGTGATGACCGCTATGGTGTGGGCCGAGCCCGAGGAGACCGTGCTTGTGTCAAAAGAGTACGAGCTCTTTGGTGCGCGGCTCAACAACGCTCCGACCAAGGGCGTGACGCGGCGCGCTGCGGGGTCACGGATTCCGCTGCCAACACCTATGGCGATCGTGCGCAATGAGCGCGGTGCTTGGGCGGTGTGTGGCGCTTCGGGCTCTGGTCGGGTAGAGCAAAAACTCAACGCAATGGTCTCTTCTCGGATGTACGCGCTGACCAAAACTGAGGACCCATCGCCTGACAGCGTTGTGGTGGGTCGTGGAAAAGGCCTGTCTTTGTGGCTGGTGCGTGAGCATGGCGAAAAGCTTCGTGCTATCGAAGAGTCATGGGAGCAGATCTAGAGCAGGTTCAGCATCAAGCCCTCGCGCTGCTTTTGCAACACGAGCTTGAGGGCGCGCGTGTTGAGAAGGCCACCCAGTGTCGCGACAGCAAGGCAATCGCACTATGGCTCTTTCTCAATGGAGAAAAAAAGCTGCTGCTCGTTGGTGCCGGCGCAACGGTGACTGGCGTCGGGATGCTGCAACCTAATGCCAAAATTCGCGGGGACGCAACGGCCCAGGTCACCAACGCGCTGCGTGCGCACATCACGGATCAGCGCATTCGATCGGTGAGCATCGAGGACGGAATACTCTGGATTTCTGCAGGTGGAAGCGGATTATTCTCGCGCATTGCGTGCCACCTCGGGCGCAAAGGCGGGGTGCTTGTGTATGCTCCCGACGGGAGCACGGTGGCCACCTATACGGTCCAGCGCGAGCTCGCCTCGTCGTGGCAGGGCGTCGCGATTGCGTCTTCGATCCAAGAGCTACAAACAATCGGCTCAGGGCTGTTAGCGCGCATTCATCAAGAGACCCGCGAACGTGAGTACCGTGAGCTCGGCAAGCTTGTTCGCACTGAGCTGCAGTCGTACGAGCGGCGACACGCGGCGATTAGCAAAGACTACGAGCGTATTTCGTCGGTAAAAACACTGCAAAAAATTGGCAGGCTCCTGATGCACCAGAGCGCAACGATCGCGACTGGGACCACCGAGGTTGTGCTTGATGACTGGGAGGATGGGGGACAGATCACCATCGCGCTCGAACCCGCACGTCCCGCTCGAGCGCAGGCCGACGCGTACTTCGCAAAGGCATTTCGGTTTAAGCGCAGCGAGCCCGTTGTGCGAAAACGACTTGAAGACACAGCTCGAACCATCACGGCACTACGAGCACTCAGCGAACAATGGCAAGCGCTCATCGCCAACGACGAAGTGGGCTGGACGGCGTTTGTTGAAAACGCAAAATCCCAGGGAATTCGCTCGCCCATCACAAACGAATCGCCCCCCTTGGGGGTCCCAGCTCTACCCAGTGGTCGCAACAAAAACGTGCCCCCTGAGCGGCGCGTTGCGTACCATACGTTCTTTGACGCACGTGGCCGCAAGATCTTGGTGGGGCGCGGAGCAAAGGACAACGACACGCTCACCACCGAGATCGCAAAGCCTCATGACCTGTGGCTGCATGTGAAGAACCAGCACGGGGCGCACGTAGTGGTTCCGTTGCAAAAAGGGCACAATGTAGACCCCGAGACTCTGGCCGATGCGGCTACTTTGGCCGCACACTTTAGTGATGCCCGAGGTGAGACCGTGTGTGAAGTGACCTACGTCTCAAAGCGATATGTCCGTAAACCCAGAGGAAGTGCCGTCGGTGCGGTCACCTGCGACCACGAAAAAGTCCTCGTTTTGCGCTTAGAGCCCAAGCGCTTAGAGCGGCTCTTGGCCGCGTCCAAAGAGCGGTGATTCACCGTGACCCAGCGCGTGAAGTTATGAGATTCTAGGGTTTGTAGAGTATCTGACAGATGATCCATCACTCACACTTACTTCGCTCAACACTCATCGCGCTCGGCTCGTGTGCCGTGCTCACGCACTGCATCTTGCCACATGCTGAGGGTCCCGGTGGTGTGGATCGCGTGGTGGTCCCCACGGACATGGTGAGTGATCGTGCCGTGTCGAACGATGTGGATGTTCCCACAGTGATTGCGGATGTGGATGTTGTGGCGATCGATATGCCAAACGCCAGCAGCGACGCGGACGTGCTGGTGGATGTCCCCGATGTGTTTGATGTGCCCAATGATCGCTTCGATGTTGTGACGGTGGACATGCCCAATCCACCGATTGATCGACCCAATGTGGACATCCCCAATGTGGACATCCCAAACGTGGACATCCCAAACGTGGACGTGCCCAATGTGGACATTCCAAACGTAGACATTCCAAATGTTGATGTCCCCAATGTGGACGTACCGTCACTGCCCGTTCGTTGTGCGGACATCATTGGGCAAGCCGGAGTGCAAGTTCGCCAGCTCCAGGGCGGCAATGGGCCGTGGAATGCCCTCTGCGATTTTGCTTCCGCAGGTGGTCCGTGGACGCTGGTTGCGAAGGTAGACGGGAGCGATCCTGAGTGGCGCTACAGCAGCGTACGATGGACCGACAGCAACCTGATCAACTCAGGCAACGTAAACGCGAGCCGAGAGAGCGCCAAATACGCTGGATTTCTCTCGCTGTCGTTCACCTCAATGCGCCTGATCACAGAGACCAACGTTTTGGGAAACTGGGAACCACATTCGCTCAATTTTTCGCACAACTCTATGAATCAGTCGCTGCAACAGATGTTTGTCGGCGGCGGGCGAATCCCGATTGTTGGGACCACAAGGGCAAGTTGGCGCAGCTTGCTTCCATTCGATCCACAGCTTCAACAATTTTGTGATCGAATTGGATTCAACAACGCCTCAGACAATGGCGCGGATCGCGGCGGGATCCGCATCGGTGCACTCGCAAACGAGAACAACGACTGCAATGATGCCGCCTCTTGGATTGGGGCAGGTGGCTTTCCAAATGATTCTAATCTGTCCGCAGGTAATCGAAATTCCCCCATTGGGTTTTCGTTTCGCCGCACACCCGCGTGGTTTTTCATCTGGGTGCGCTAATGCCAAGCAGGGGACTCACTCGCTTAGCTCTCTTCACACTCACCCTGATGAGCGTGAGCGTTGGAGCGTGTGTCCTGCCTCACGCGAACCTTAGGATCCCCGCAACGTCGGACGCGGACGTCTCGGTTGTGGCGGTTGATGAGCGAATCACCGAGCTTGACGGCGACGTCGTGGACGTGATGGATCTGGATATTCCCACGCCGTTGGACATGGATGCGGAAGTGGCAACGGCGGATATGCCGACGGATATGCGCGGAGACAGCTCCATCGTCGATAGCATAGATATAATAGACGCATCGGACGTTGGGACCACTGACGTCCCAAATCCCGTCTGTGGGATGGGCATGTTTAACTGCGGTGGAGGTTGTCGGCGCGTTGAGGCGATGATCAGCACCTGCGGCGACGCTCGCAACGACGGGGTCTATGTGCTCACGGTTGGGGGCACGCCCTGGTGCGCAACCTGTAGAGCATTCGGAATGGGCGAAAAGTGGACGATGCTTTTGCGTGCCAATGGGGCCCCAACAGAGAGCCCTCAACCGCAGCGATTTGGCTACGATTCGCCGCTATGGACCAACGAAGAGACGTACAATCCTGAGGGAGTCACGCTCGACGATCACGACTACAAAGCGCGCGGGTTTATGGTGCTTCCGTTTAAAGAGATCCTCGTGCAAATGTGGACGCCGGTAGACACCATGATGCCTCGCAGTTTGAGTGGATCGCTCGCGGATCGCATGGCTCCAGCGGTTTCGTCTTTGCGCTCGATCTTTGTAAATCCCGCGAGACAAAACCCCATGATGTGGGACGACGGGAATGTGTTGGGGCTCGTCCCGGGGTCTTCGCTTCAGGGACTCTGTCGTCGAGTGGGTTTCAACGTGAGAGCCAACGACAATGGACGCGCTCGGGTTCGCATTGGCGCAATCGGCAATGAGAACGTGATTGATTCGTGTAACACCCACGACTCGTGGATTGGTGTGGGCGGTTGGCTCGGAGACGGTCAGAGTTTTTCCGCAGGAAACGTCACCGAATCTTGCGTTTTTTGCGAACAGGTCACCCGCTCACGCGCGGTGGTGTGGGTTCGCTGACAGCGCGCATTCGGGCTTTATCCGAACGCAAAGTGCGTGTTCGGGCTGTACGAATGCGATTCAAGCGTTAAAGTGCGCTCCCTAAAAGGAGAACGCTACCCGTGACTCGTTGGATCGAAGACATTACTCGTACGCACACCTGTGGTGCACTGCGAGAGCAAAACATTGGTGAAGAAGTGGTGCTGTTTGGTTGGGTGCAGCGCGCCCACAACAAAGGAGGCATCGTCTTTGTAGACCTTCGAGACCGTGATGGGATCACGCAGGTAGTGTTCGACAAAGAAGAAGGCGATGCGATTTATGCGCTCGCTGAAGGGTTTCGTCGCGAGTGGGTCATCGGTGTGAAGGGAAAAGTTCGCGACCGAGACACCATGCGCAACCCGAAGATGGCCACTGGAGCGATTGAATTGCTTGCGAAAGAAGCCACGGTTTTTAACAAATCCGAGACACCTCCGTTTGAGATCGTCGATGAGAACGGCACACGCGACGAGCTGTTGCTTCAGTATCGGTATCTCGATTTGCGACGACCCAAGCTGCAGCGAACGCTGCGGATGCGCTCAAAGATCAACCAAGTCACGCGCAACTACTTCTATGACTTGGACTTCGTCGAGATGGAGACGCCCTCGCTGGTGAAGTACACCCCCGGTGGCGCGAGAAACTTCTTGGTCCCATCGCGCACCAATCCGGGCAAGTGCTATGCGCTCGCTGAGAGTCCACAGCTGTTTAAGCAGCTGTTTATGGTCGCGGGGTTTGACCGGTATTTTCAAATCG
>JANNCG010000203.1:0-6946 GCA_031386385.1 Myxococcales bacterium | reverse complement strand
GCGAGAGCCTGCTCGAAATCCGCCCGCAGCTTCGATGTACGAGCCAAGGGTCATACCCTCGATCGTCCACGGAATAATCCCTCCACTTCCACCTGTTACTTGCAGCGTGATCGATCGATCCGTTGCCACCCGTGGCATCGCTTGAACGATCGTTAACGGCGCACAAGAAACAGGGCGATCGGTGGGGATGTTGTTGATGTCCACCGTTCCGTCTGTTGAAAGTACGTCGTCCCCAGGATTGGTCGGACTACATCCACTGCCAATGCCACTAAGAATAAGAGCAACCGTCCCCGCAGTGAACCTTGTTCGCATGAGTCCTTTTGCTTATGGACGGACCAATGAAGAGATCGCCTGTGCACGCGCAATTGACGCATCCAGACGATGGTCGGTGGGATCGAACTTCGCTGAAGCGAGGAGCGTTGCCGCGATATCGGGAGGCATAATCGCTCGGCCAACTTCAGGGTTTTCTGTGACCTGGTTGCGCGCGAAATCCCACAGACCAACACCCATGGCTTTTTCACCAGACGCGCCGATAACAGTGTTGCCGCGAATCCCAGCGCCGGCCAAGATGCACGAGCTCGCAATGTGGTGATCGCGCCCACCGAACTGATTCATCAACGGAGTGCGAGCAAACTCACTAAACCCTAACAAGGTCGTGTGTTGAATCCACTTGTCCGTCGGAGGAATACCCTCATCATTGGGCCCTACATCGCTGGTGGACAAATCGTCAATCAACGCGGCAAACGATGCGATGCCTGGATACAAGCGATTGGCGTGATCGAGATTGTCGCTGAAGTGAGTGTCTGTGCCATCGCCAATGGCAACGGAGACACACTGGGCGACCTTTGACTTAATGGCGAGGGCAGCAAGCGCCGCTCGTGCCCCCGGAAGGCCGCTGTCGTTGGGTCCGAGCGATCGCCCGAGGTATTCGCCGTATTGCTGGCGGATTGCGGCGCGTCCGCGCTCAATCATCGCGTCGGGTGAGGTGGTCAAAAAATCAAAGGTACCCGCGAGGCCTTTGGTCAAAATGTTTTGAGCGCTGCTCTGTGAGTCGCGCATTCGCGTGAGGATTCCACGGCGATCGTAGACGTTGACTTCGCACGAGCGAAGGGAGGCAGAATACTCGTCGAGTGCTGTCTCAACAGAGGCGTGCTCAAGCAATGAGTCTCCGCGCTTCAGTACCTGCAAGAGGTCATCCAGGCTGTTGACCTTGAGCGCGCTAAACTTGCCCGGCATGCTCTCGTTGTAGGCCTCAACGCGAAGAGAGACCACGGGAAGCGCGACGCGAGAGTCAAACATCGCTGCGATTTGAGACGCCACACTTGACCCGCGAGCCGCGTTTCCTGCAGGAAAAGTCCCTGTCAAAAAGAAGCGATAGCCCACTTCATGCGCGACGGTGCCCATGTTGATACCCCGCACAATCGCGATCTTGTCCGCATGTGCAGAGATGTCTGGACCCTTCGGAGTGCCATCGCCGTTGTACTTCACAGCCGCCGGGCCGAAGCTCACCGCTGAGCGTGCGCCAGCGACGGTGCCGTAGATCGGACGTTGGCTAAACTCGCTGTTAGCGAGCTGCTGGTATCTCACATCGGTGAGCAAATTGCCTCGCTGCTCTTCTGTGTACACCGTCGGATCGCGAGGGTCGAGAAAGAGCAGTTGGTCAAATCCAGCTGGAAAATAGCAGAAAATAAATCGTCGCGAACGATCAACGTTGGGCATCATCTGTGCGTGCGCGATGGACTGAATTCCCATCCGTGTCGCAGCGCCGATGGTCGCAGCAGTCCCCGTGGCTGCAAGAACCTGCCGTCGTGTGAGTGAAAATTGCTTTCGAATACTCATATCGGTTCGATGCTCCAACTTAGTACGTAAGAAACTGGGTGTCCGTTGCGAGTGCGATACAAACCGCGCGCCAGCCGTCTGCAGGTACGCCTGCAGCGCGGACGACGGGCATTCGTTCGGCCGGTGACGATGAAGCGACGTCGAACACACGTTGAAGCGCTGTGAGCTCACCGCTGTCCAGGGCGATCGTGCGACCCCAGAATCGTCTGGTTAAATACTGAATGTTTCGTCGCACTGCAGCCGCGTTGCTCATGCTCGTAGCGGTCGGTTCGACCTCACGAAGAATGCGTCGGTTGGTTGGTTGTCCCTGTGTGAGATCAAACGCAACGCTCTGTCGACACGCATATCGGGCGGCGTCGCTAGAGAGCTTTGAAAACGTCACCGCAGGATCATTTGCGTGTGCTGTGGTGTTGAGAAAATCCGCGCGACCCAGAGTCGCCGCAAGCTCCTCAAGCATGTCGGCGTTTGCGATCGTTCGCCGTCCGCCCGACGCCGTAGGATCGGCGACAGATCGGCTGTCTTGCCAGGTGAATCCTGTGGCCGTAAGCAAAGATGCTTTCAGCTGATCCACGGTGAGTCTTCGGGCTGAGCGGCCCACACGGCTGTTGTTCTCTGCTGGATCGCCAATGACAACGGCAGGGTGACCAGCAGGCATTCCACCCGGATTGACTGGGACGGCAGTCCCAGTGGTTTGCGCCGGAGCGTTCTCTTGGTTTTGCGCTCTGGTTTGCGATGTCCCTGCTTGGGATGTACACGCGCCCACGATGCTTGTAGCGGAGAGGACTCCGAGGCAAAGCAATGAATGAAGATTCGGCGTTTTCATTAGTCGATCCTCCGGTACGTAGCCGAGGTCACAATGGCTCGAATGAGCGCTCGGTAGTTGTGGTTGTGTGCTGCAAAATCGTTGACCAAGCCTGGGAGCAAGGTGCGCATTTCATTTTCGCTCATAGTGCGATTAACAAGGTTTTTCCAGGCCGTTCTGACGGTACATGATTGCACTTCACCCGAAGCCAAGCCCGCCGCGATGAGCCCTGAAGGGCCTTGATCTGCGCGAGGCATCTCGTCGGGGCGACGGTACAAATACCCACGAAGCGTCCCGGCGAAGCGTGCGCCATCAGCGTCCACTGTGTCGGTGACGTACTGGGTTCGGCAACGCGCTGTGCATCCAATGCCTCGGAGTGCGCACTGCTGACAGTTTGCATCAAACACCGGAAAGTCGAGTGGATTCAAAAAACGTGTACTTCGCTCTGCCCAACGCGCGAAGTACGCCGTCATTGGCTCGATCGCCGCGTGGCAGTTTTGGCAACCACATCGTGCCGCAAGATTAGGCTCTCGTGTGCATGCGTCCGTCGGCGCAGGGACTCGGTCCGTCCCCGGCGTGAAGGACTTGCACATAAACGCCGTGCGAATTTGCGCAACGCGCGACCGCCAGGTCGGAAATCGACCCAAGTACGCAGACGTTGTGAGCACTCCCGCGTGCTCTGGCCCTCGAACATACTCACGGTACCGAGTGTCGTCGTAAGCCATATCCGGCATGGTATCCATCGGGGCAGGAGCGCTCATCTCGATGCCTTGAATGCTCCCGAGCTGCCGCTCATACATAAACCGCATCGGACCGGTCACAAACGACCGAGTCGTGCTGAAGATTTGATAGTAATCCTCGTTGCGCTGGACCACGCTCGCGACAATCTCAAGAGGCTCGTTGTTGAGGCCATCACGCAATCGCGACTGAGCCAAGCTCTCTAGATCTGTGTTAGCCGAGACTGAGACTGAAGGCATGCAGTACGCGCCTTCGGGACCACAACCACACGAAGTGTCTCGCCGGCCTGTGTAGGTGGGACTGCAGCTTTGGTTGTTGTATGCACTGTTCGTTCTTTGCGAAGCATCAAGGGCACAGACACGCAGTGACTGACCGTTTGCCCAATACCAGTTGTTCACGCGACGGGTGCCTTCGCGGCGAACTCGAAGCGTATCGTCTGGACCTGAAAAGGGTTGATTGTCGCATGCGTTGACGGTGCGAAAGGGTGCCCATGGAGGACACACCATGTCAGCCCGGCGGCCCATTGCGTCAGCGGGTGTTTGCGGATCCAGCGCAGCGGTGCTCCAGCCGTTTGGAGCGACAATGGTGATATTGGCGCCGTTGACAGCAAACGATCCACCGGTGGATGCGCAGTTAAAGACATCACCAGCAACGCATGGATCGCCAGCGTTGACGCAGTGCCCCGCGGTGATCGGTGGTGCGGCGGCGGTCCAAGTTGCGGGCATTCGTGCGTTTGCAACGGTGGTCGCTTCAGGCAGCATCCTTGCATAATCTGTGGAGGTCACTCCAATTGCGCCAGTACCAACAACCTGACAAATCCCAGGTCGAATGACCCGAACACGAACGTTGTTCACGCCCGGTGTAGGCGACAGCGTTGTGCAATAGTTTGGGCAGTGATCGCCGTCATAGATGGGCAACGCGATCCCTTCATTGTCGTAGTACGGACGACGAACAGTGGCGCCATCACTTGTTGTAATGCTGTATGTGGGCTGCGCCTGTCCGCGTGCATTGGGCTCGGGATATTCGTAGGGTGCGCTTCTGCGTGAGTCGCACAGTGTGGTGCCTGCTCCGCCGCGAAGGACTCGATCGCCTGTCCCGTTGTAGCGAATTGCGACAGCCCCGCTAACGTGCCGCAGTTGACCGTCGTTGGTTGTCAGTTCTGGGTCTGGTGAGAAAGTCCCAGAGACGACACCTGTTGCTGGGCTGACGTCAAATCCGATGAGGTCCGTGGTTGAGATCCGGTAGCCATCCAGTGTTGGCCACAGCAGCTCTTTGTGCCAGTCACGTGTGCGCTGCAAAAACTCATTGCTGTCCAGCATCGCGTCGATCAGCACATCGGGGACAGAGCCTAACTGCTCAACCTGCGCCAGCTCATCGAGTGACGGCGGACGTCCACGAAGATCAAGCGACAACTGTCGCAAGTATCGCGTGGCGTCCACGGTCTGTGGTGCACAAACCGGGGACGTTGTTGCAGGCGTTGTTGGTTGAAGACGCCCGCCTGGATCACCGGGATTTTCAACGCCAGGAGTTGGATTCTCTGGCGTGTTTTGCGGTGGAACAGGAGCGCAAGCGCTCAGCGCGAAGACTGAGGCAAAACGTAGCAATTGTGTGCGCGACCAAAACATCGGGGGATTAGACTCCGTGACGTCGGAAGAAGAGAGACACGAGCAGCGAGCGTATCACTGGCAATCCAACAAACGGAAGATGCTGTTTCGCAAATGTGAGTGTGTGGATTGTTGAAACTGTGCAACGCCCTGACGGCAAAGATATCCCTTTCGCTATTGGTGTAACTCCGTCAGACTCCCCCCTCTTTGCAGCACTCCCATGTTTGAACCGGGCTCAACAATCGCTGAACGTTTTCGGGTGCGCCGCAAAATCGGCGAAGGCGGGATGGGTGCCGTCTACGAGTGTGAGAACATACGTGTAGGCAAACGTGTGGCCGTCAAGGTGCTGACACAGCGCGACAGTTTGCCCGCGGAGGCGTTGGATCGTTTTGAGCGTGAAGCGAACGCTCCGTCGAAGATTGGTCATCCAGCCATTGTGGATGTCTTCGATGCAGGGATCGAAGACGGTGTTCCGTGGATGGCGATGGAGCTGCTCGAAGGTGAGACGCTTCAAGATGTCCTCCGTCGCGAGCGCGTGGTGCAGCCCCCGTTGTTAGCAAAGCTGATGGATCAGCTCTTGGCTGCGTTGACCGCCGCACACGCTGCTGGATTTGTGCATCGTGATTTGAAGCCCGCGAATATTTTTCTCGCCGGCGACCCAGCAAATCCGCTTGTAAAATTGCTTGATTTTGGCATTGCCAAGGCGCTTGGCGAAGACAGCCACACGCGCTCTAAAATGGTGATCGGGACTCCCGCGTACATGTCTCCTGAGCAGATGCGAAGTGCTCGAGGCGTCACGGCACGCAGCGATCTCTGGAGCATTGGTGTGATTCTCTATGAGTGTCTGGTCGGGTTTCGACCCTTTCGAGGAGACACCATCCCAGTGATTGCCGCGATCACCGGGCCTGGAACGCACGTCAAGCTTCATGGGTTGTCCTCAGCAATTCATCCTTCGCTGAGTGCGCTTGTTGATAGGTTGCTCTCAAAAGATGTCTCGCTTCGACCGGTGTCCGCGAGCGCGTTGCGCGAAGAGCTGCTTCCTCTCTTAAAGAAGTGCTCGAAGCTTGAGGCCCAGACGCCACCGGCAGATCCAGAAGACAACGAGCCCTCGATTGACGCTGCGATTGCCCTTGCGCAGACTCAGAGTAGTACGCCTCCGGTGGTGCAAAAAAGCGCACCTCTCGCTTCACCCAAAACTGTTGCGGTTATTAGTGTCGCGGGTTTTGCGCTGCTCATGGGCGGAAGTTATGCTGCGTTTTCGTCTGTGAATTCTCAGGGGCATTCGATAAATAGCCGACCTGCTTTGCCCCGCCCCCAGACGCCCCACGTAGACAGCAACGGTGCTGGAGTGAACAGCAACAACGAGCTGCGAGAGCTGTTTCTTCGGTGGAACACCAACGTCCACGATTCCCGCGCCACAACGAGTCAGTTTAGTTCGCTCTACGCAGACGCGGTCCAGTTTCATGGGGCCAATGGGCTCAGCTCGCCGGGACAGATCAAGACCTTCTTTCGATCACTCTTTTCAGCGGGTGGAACGCTTGAGATGGACTGGAGCCGCTCAACGTTTCGAGAGAAAAGCGCGGAGCTGAGTGAAGGGGTTCCTGCGGCGTGTATCAATGCACCTGGGGCGATTGGCAAGGTGTTTGAAGTCCGTGCTCACGCCAGAGAATTGCGAACAGATCGCAGTCCCGAAATTGGATGTCCCACACTTGAAGGTGTTTATTTGTTTCGGCTGCGTCGTGTGGTGAACACACTGCGCATTTGCCATGAAACATGGTCACTTCGTGAGGGAATTTGCTCTTCATGTCCAACAGCACGAGCGTGCTCTGGACAACATTAACAGACCGAAAAACTAAACGTTGTTAAACGCTTAGTAACGATCGCCGCCGCCGCGTCCGCCACGGCCACCGCCGCCGCCGCCGCCGCCGCTACGACCACCGCCGCCGCCGCCGTAGCCGCCGCC
>JANNCG010000542.1:0-6589 GCA_031386385.1 Myxococcales bacterium | reverse complement strand
CAAGAGTGAACCACGGGTTGAACGTTGCGCCTGCTGTTGCAGCCGTAAACGCCCCATAGCTTAGTGTTGACCGATGCTCGA
Organism: Myxococcales bacterium; assembly: GCA_031386385.1. GTDB lineage: Bacteria > Myxococcota_A > Polyangia > Polyangiales > JANNCG01. The sequence goes on along the minus strand of JANNCG010000542.1, from coordinate 6,508 downwards.
TTTCATCGGCCCGCTGACACGAACGTTTGATGCAGTTGTGCGTAAAAACTGGGTGAACGTTGGTGTTAGTGGGGCGATTCGCGTATTCTTAGCCGGAGAACAATGACAGTGCGTGCGCTTCTAATTGATGACGATGTGCGGTTTGCAGAGCTGCTTGCAACGTACTTAACCCAAAACGACGTGATCGTTACGCGGGCTGTGGATGGACTGAAGGGTATTGAGGCCTTCGACCACGGCTCGTACGACATTGTGTTGCTCGACATCATGATGCCAGGAATTGACGGGCTTGAGGTCTGTCGCCGAATTCGCGGGAAGAGCACCGTTCCGATCGTGATGCTTACGGCGCGTGGTGATGAGACCGATCGCGTGGTGGGGTTAGAGCTTGGTGCGGATGATTATCTCGCGAAGCCCTTCTCGCCACGTGAGCTGCTTGCTCGAATTCGCGCGGTGCTGCGGCGGGCAATGCCCGACAGCGCGCGTGAGCGGTTGGTGGTCGCCAACGTGTCGATCGATGTGGGCTCGCGCGAAGTGCAAGTGGACGGCAAGATCATTGATCTCACTGGGTTGGAGTTTGATCTAGTGCTCGCGCTCGCGAGGCGTGCGGGCAAGGTGGTTCCGCGTGATGCGTTGTTGTCGCTTGCGGGTCGTGACGACGTTGTGGTCGGCGAGCGCACAGTGGATGTTCACGTCTCGCATTTGCGCGCGAAACTTGGGGATGATTCGAAGTCGCCAAAGTTAATTAAGACCGTTCGTGGTGTGGGGTACGTCTTCGCGAAAGAAGGTTCGACAGCGTCATGAGAGAGCGTCCTCTAGGTGAACCGATTCATCACTTCAAGTGCTACGTAGGAGCACACTTGCATCGTCGTTTGTTTGTTTGGTTTGGTGTTGCCCTCGTGATCACGATGCTCACCGCCGCTCTCTCTATGCGTGTTCTTTCGGGACCCGATCCGTCGGTGTTGCATGAGCGCGCACGGGTTGAGCGATATGTCTCGGCCAATTTTGCTCGCGTTTGGAACAACCCAGCAGACCGAGAGTGGTTTGCTCGCGAGCTTTCGCGCGATCTTGGCGTGGGAGTGACCATTGAAGATCGCAACGGATCGATCCTGAACGACGTCTCACCAGACGCACAGCGTACACGTGAGTCGCGAGCGTTTTGGCCCATTGTCATTCGTGATGAGCGTGGGCAACAGCTTGGCACCGTGCGACTTGATCTTTCGCGCTTCGGGTTTCGTGTCGGGCCATGGCGTATGTTTGTGATGCTTGGCGCTGTCGGTCTCGTATTGTGGGCGATGTCGAATAAAGTCGCGCGAAGGATTTCTCGACCCCTTGAAGAGCTCACACAAGTGACTCGCGCGTTGGGCGCCGGAGATCTCTCTCGGCGTGCGTCGCTCTGTTATTCGCACCCCGGAGAGGTGGGCGAGTTGACTCGCGCCGTAAACGAAATGGCAGCGCGAATCGAGCGACAACTGCGAGACCAACGACAACTGCTTGCGGCGGTTTCGCACGAAATGCGAACGCCCATGGCCCGCATTCGGATCTTGCTTGAGATGGCCCGTGACGGGCTATCTGTGGGCGAAGGTCGCAGCCCGCTTGACGAGATTGAGACAGAAATTCTCGAGATGGATTCGCTCGTTGGCGAGCTGCTCGCGAGCGCGCGTATGGAGTTTTCTGCGCTCACCCGCAGAAGCCTGAATCCTCGCGAGGTTGCAGAGCGAGCGATTGAGCGAGCAAGCCTGCCTGGCTCAAGCGCCGATGTAGACCCCGGCATATCAGCCGTTAACGCTGACGCAACGCTCGTTGCCCGTGCGCTCGGTGCGGTGCTGGACAATGCTCGTAAGTATGGTCGGGGTAAGATTCGACTCAAGGTCCAACGGACTGAAAATGACACCGTGACATTCTCGGTCGAAGATGAAGGCGATGGGTTTACCCCTGGGGATGAAGAGCGGATTTTTGAGCCGTTTTTTAGGTCACGACGTGAAGGTGAAGCCGAAGCGCATGGTGTTGGATTGGGGCTGGCGCTTGTGCGTCGTATTGCCGAGGCCCACGGCGGTCGGGCATATGCGACCAATCGAGTTGAGGGTGGCGCGCGGGTCACCATTGAGTTGCCCATCGCGGTCCAAGCTCCAGTCACCAATGTCACCCATGACACGCATGAACAAAGTACAGCGCTCGCGGCTGAGTAGCTTTGTCGACACGCCTCGCGCTACCGTGCGGGTGTTGCGACTCGGCTGACTGAGAGTTCGTACGGACCGGACTCGCCACGATAGCCATCAATCACAATCACGTATTGCTGATTTGCTGCAAATTCAAAGCTAAACTGTGACTCTGCGACGCCTCGACTGTCATCGTCACAGAGCAACTCGCGATCACGAGAGTACACGGCGACGACCACGTCGTGAATGGCTTGCACATGCACTTGATAGCGTCCCGTTTGAGCGACGCGAAAGAACCACCGGTGATCACTTGGCTCATCTCCTGCGGCGCCCGCGCAGCTTGGATGGATGTGATCGTCGCCTTGTCGGGTGTCACCGCGGACCGAAACTCCCTGCTGCAACGTACGGTGTGTGAGGGCTTGGCGAAGCGAGGTAAATGCCAGCAAGCTGGGCGCGCAGCTGTGGAGTGATAGACACAGTCCAAGGGTCTGAATGATCCTCATGCGAGAAGAAATAGCAGCAAATAGCCATCGCAAATGTGGATGATCTTCATCGACAAGCAGAATCAATGGTGCGTGCGAGTGTATCGTGTATGGTTGCTGAGAGTGAACCGTATAGCTTTTGCCTTGGTTGCTTTTGTTGCACTCACCGCCCAATCGAGTGAGAGTCGCGCTGAGCGTCGGCCAATTATCTTGTCCGATGGCTTTTATGTGGGAGTGCGCGCAGAGCCGGGTTGGGCTCTCTCGGGCGCGTGGGATCTTGACGTGTATCCCGTGGCTGATCGTGTGGTGTCATTGGGTCCAAGTGTGGCTGTCAACGTGCTTTCAACGGACCCAAACCCGCTGCGTCGACAGGACGTGATGGTGTCCGTAGACGTGCTGCAATTGAAGGTCGGGCTGAATCATCCTGGCGGATTTTTTCGCCCGTTTGTGTTGGTGGGTGGGGGGTTCTCGTGGCTGCGGTGGACTGTCCCCGAGGCTCCGTTGGTGCGCGCAGTCGATGAGGGATTTTTGGGCCTTCTCACGGTTGGGGTAGGCGCGGACATCTGGGGGACATCGCGGTTTGGTGTGACAATTCTCAACCATACGCGTGTTCGGCTGACGGGTTCGGATAGAGTCCCGTTAGTGTGGGCTGAGTTTTTTGTTGGCGTGAGGGTTGGGCTGTGAACGTGTTAGTGTCCGCGCGTGGACAAGCAGCCGCTTTTACAGGTCGAGCATTTGGTGACAGAGTTTCCGACGGATGCAGGAGTTCTGCGGGCTGTCGATGATGTCTCGTTTTCGATTGCTCGTGGTGGGACCATCGGGATCGTAGGCGAGTCAGGATGCGGAAAGTCCGTCACGTCTCTGTCCATCTTGCGGCTCATTCAAAAACCCGGTCGCATCGCGTCAGGAAAGATCATTTTTGAGGGCCGCGATCTGCTTACGCTCAGCGACAAAGAGATGCGCTCGGTGAGGGGTCGCGAGATCGCAATGGTCTTTCAAGAACCCATGTCGTCGCTCAATCCTGTGTACACCGTGGGTGAGCAGATCGCTGAGAGCTTGGTGTTGCATGAGCACAAGAGCAAAAAAGAAGCCCTTGAGCGCGCCGTCGAGCTGCTCACGTTGGTGGGGATTCCTGCGCCGTCAGAGCGAGTGAAAGCGTATCCGCACCAGATGTCCGGAGGGATGCGTCAACGCGTGATGATCGCGATGGCGTTGTCCTGCAATCCCAAGCTGCTCATCGCGGATGAGCCGACCACGGCCCTCGATGTGACCATTCAAGCACAGATCCTTGAGCTGCTCGCGAAGCTGCGTGACAAGACCGGAATGGCCGTGATGCTGATCACCCAGGATCTTGGTTTGGTGGCTGAATTTGCAGAGCATGTCGTGGTGATGTATGCGGGCCGTGTGGTTGAGGGCGCGCCGGTTCGAGACCTTTTTCGCGCACCAAAACATCCCTATACACGAGGGCTACTGCGGTCGGTTCCGTCCTACGGCGACAACGCAAGGCAGTCACGATTGCCTACGATCCCAGGCGTGGTCCCGGACCTGCGCAAGTTGGGTGTGGGCTGTAGGTTTCAAGATCGTTGTGATGTCGTGATTGAGCGGTGCAGCAAAGAAGAGCCCCCACTTGTGGCGTTGAAAAAGAAGTCCGAGACAGACCCCGAGCGGCTTGTCCGATGCTTTGTCGCAGAGCCGTAATCGATCCACCAGCCGCGCTTCGGTTTAGAGGTTGGTTGACACGTCAATCACGAGCAGCTCATTGCGGTCCACGCTCGTGGTGCAGAGCGTGCGCTCATCGCTGGACAACACAAGCCCTCGTAGTGCAACTACCTGACGATGCGTCGTAGCCTTTGCATAGAGCGATCGTTTCTCGATGAGTCTTCCGGTCGGTGATACGCGAAATATCTGTGAATCTTCAGGACACATGGCCCAGACACCGCCGTCTTTCGTCGCGACCAAATGGCTCACTTTGTGATCTGAGAGTCGTAGCTCTGCGGTCCAAAAGGCCGCACCCCTCACGGTCCCTGATCGCTCACCGAGCTTTCGAAGCGTCGTTGTCTCGTCGTATTCGCTGCGGCAGTAGCTCGCCCACACTCCGCCCACGACGGGCGCAAAGGCAGAGATCTTCTCACCGTTGACCGTCCCGTTGACGAAGAGTTTTAGCCAGGGGAGACCTGGCGAATTGCGAGGGCGTGAAGTTTTCGCGACCTCATAGATTGTGTTGTTCGAGCGGAGCCAACCATTGCCTACTGTGTCGAGCGTTAACTGATCCGTGTTGGATACATAAGAGAGGTCGACTGGGGCTTGCTCTTCACTCCACGAACGCAGCATGGTGTCGAGGATCAGTCTGCGTCCGCTCTTCTCAATGACGTGCTGCCGCAGTTTGCGTGGGAAGGTTGTTTGGCTGAGCAATTTGCCAGCTCGATCGATCGTGACGACAGAATTCTCTGGCGAGGGACGCCCCCACACATCGGCGCGACTTGAGCAAAGGATGCTGAGCGTGTTGTTAGGACCAGCTCGCAAATCCTTGGGGACCTTGGGCACCCCATGTGTTGAGAGACACTCGCCCGTCCGCGCATAGTTCGCCACAAAACAACCCTCGCGAAATGCCACCCAAATCAAGTCATCACCGGTCAGGGTGATCGCCGTGGGCGTACGTGGCAACTCAATCCGCGTGAGCCAATTTTGCGCCGGATTTTCTGTCGCTGCTTTCGTTGGATTGCTTGCCATGGGTAAAACAATACAGTGGTACGCTCGTTCGCGATCGTGTCTGACGTTGTGACGAATGCACTTTGTCGGGTGGAAGAGCTATCCACTCATTTTCCTGTGGCAAGAGGCCCATTTCGCCCTCCGGGTGTGGTGCGCGCCGTGGATGCGGTCTCGATCGCGATTCAGCCCGGTGAGACCCTCGGTCTTGTGGGTGAGTCTGGTTGCGGCAAAAGTACGCTTGGACGCTCAATCCTGCGTTTGGTCGAGCCAACGAAGGGCAAAGTGTTCTTTGAAGACCAAGAAATAACAGGTCTTTCGCTGCGCGAGTTGCGCCCGCTGCGTCGCAAGATGCAGATTATTTTTCAAGATCCCTACGCGAGTCTCAACCCACGGATGACGGTGCGAGACACAGTGGCAGAGGCGTTTACCATTCACCAGCTTGTGAAGTCCGAGAGTGAAGCGACTGAGAAAGTTGCCGCTTTGTTCAAGCGTGTGGGTCTTCGAGAAGACCAGATGAACCGCTATCCCCACGAATTTTCTGGTGGCCAGCGACAACGCGTAGGCATCGCGCGCGCGCTCGCCGTCTCGCCCAAATTCATCGTCGCTGATGAGCCCATTAGCGCGCTTGATGTGTCAATTCAGGCACAGATCGTCAATCTTCTAAAAGATCTGCAAGAAGAGTTTTCGCTCGCGTACTTGTTTATCGCGCACGATTTGAAGGTCGTTGAGTATCTCTCGCACCGCGTGGCCGTGATGTATCTCGGGCGCGTTGTTGAGACAGCCCCAGCGCGAAGCCTCTACGACTCGCCTCAGCACCCGTACACCAAGGCGTTGATGAGCGCCGTTCCGGTGCCTGATCCCGAGACAAAGCGACATCGGATTGTGCTCGAAGGGGATGTGCCTTCGCCCCTCTCGCCGCCGTCTGGATGTGCTTTTCATCCACGGTGTTCGATCGCTGAAAAAGGACTGTGCGACGTGAAGTCGCCGCCATTGGTCGCACTTAAGCGCAAAGACGAGACATCACAGCATCTGGTGGCTTGTCACAAGGTCAGTTGAGCGCCCAAATTGTGATGACATAATTCATTTTTTACTTGCGCTGACGAGCGGATTCATGGTTCTTTGTACCTGCGGCGGTCAGCCGAGGCGGTCCCCCCCCACGCCATC
>JANNCG010000151.1:0-9212 GCA_031386385.1 Myxococcales bacterium | reverse complement strand
TTGGCAAAGAGCTGCTCTGGCGCGCCTGAGGAGTGACCAAACAGGCCACTCCCGAGATGAATGGGCGTGAGCGCACAACCCGAGAGCGCCTCTGGCTCGCCGTCCCCTCGCGCCGCGAACAGCGCTGTCACCGAGTGTCCTCGAAGGATGAGCGCTTCGGTGAGCGAATACACGAAGCGCCCAGCGCTTGGGTGACTCGTGTGTGGCCAGCTTGTGCAGAGCACCCCGATATGCTGCGGTCGGGAGAAAAAAAAACCGGTCATCGCTGTTAGAGAGAGAGGGGGAGGAGGGGCCTCTCTAACAAGGATGACCGGAAAAGAAGACGACGGCGACTTTCATGGAGGGGCTCGAACGAAGGCCGCCGCGTGCCATGAAGCAAAGCATTGATCGTGCCAGGGTGGTACATATTGAAATAACTACACAATTTGATCTATCAGTGGCTCTGAGCATTGCAGTCATGAAATATGAGCGCCCCACGAATGCATGGACGTGAAGGATGCAGAACTTCTCGAACTCGGCCCTAAGACCATACTAGGCTCGGTGCTTTCACGGCCGTTTTTTGCAACCCCGACCCACCTGGAACAACTCATGTTTGACACCATTCTCATCGCAAACCGAGGCGAGATTGCAGCGCGAATCGCGCGCACTTGTCGTCGGCTCAATATTCGAACCATTGGTATCCACAGTGAGGCAGACGTCGGCGCGCTTCACACACAACACGTGGATGAGTCTGTGCTTGTGGGCCCCGCTCCGGTCAAAGACTCATACCTCAACGTTGAGCGAATTATCGCCGTGGCAATCGAGAAGGGCGCGAAGGCCATCCATCCAGGGTATGGGCTTTTGTCTGAGAAAAAACACTTTGCAGAGGCAGTGATCGCTGCGGGGTTGGTGTGGATTGGGCCACCGGTGTCAGCGCTTGAGCAGCTGGGGGATAAGCTGCGATCGGCGGAGGCGGCGGTGAAGGCGGGGGTTCCGTTGGTGCCCGGGAGTCCGGGGCCGGTGGAGACGCTTGAAGAAGCTAGAGCTGTCGCAGAGAGCTGTGGCTACCCGTTGTTGGTCAAGCCCGTCGGTGGTGGCGGTGGCATCGGAATGAACATCGTCCGCGATGAGTCTTCGCTTGAGCGTGCCATTACGGCAGCAAAAAACCGAGGCGCGGCTTCATTTGGTGACGCACGAGTGTTTGTGCAGCGCTACGTCGAGAGACCGCGTCACATCGAGGTGCAGTTGTTTGCGGACAAACATGGCAACGTAGCGGCTCTTGGAGAGCGCGAATGCAGCGTGCAGCGACGCCATCAAAAAATTATCGAAGAGTCGCCTTCGCCAGCATTTTTGCTGCATCCCGAGGGAGCTAAACACCGCAAAGCGTTGCTCGATTGTGCCACTCGACTCGCGCGCGAGGCCGGATACGTGGGCGCTGGGACTGCAGAGTTTTTGTGGGAAGATGCCCGGAGCGAGTTTTATTTTCTCGAAGTCAACTGCCGCATTCAGGTCGAGCACGCGGTCACAGAAATGGTCACGGACGTGGACTTGGTCGAGTGGCAACTGCGGGTGGCAGACGGCGAGAGTATTCCGTCTGAGTGGGTCAGCGGGATCCCAACGCAAGGCCACGCGATTGAGTGCAGAGTGTACGCTGAGGATCCAGCGAAGGGGTTCATTCCGAAGCCTGGAGACGTGAACGAGCTTCAGTGGCCAACCGGTGAGGGGATACGCGTTGATGCAGGCGTGGCTGTCGGCGGAAAAGTGACGCCCTACTACGACCCCATGATCGCGAAGGTCATCGCGCACGGCAGTGATCGCAAAGACGCCATCGGTAAAATGTCCACGGCGCTTGCGAGCACAAAGCTCTCACCAATCGTGACAAACACAAGCTTTTTGCAGGCAATTATCGCGAGCGATGAGTTTGCGAATGGTCAGTGCGATACGGGGTTTGCCGAGCCCTTCGCCAAAAAATGGGCTGCGGCTAAACCCTAAGAGACCCGTCAGTCCCTTCGCAAGTTTCGCGGCATAACTGTTTAGCTGTTTAGCTGTTTAGCTGTTTAACTTTTGAGTTTAGCGTTGAGTGATCGCCGCAACATGGCCATAAACGTCAACGGCGTCGTTGGTGCGATGACGGTTTGCTCCTCGCGGACCATCGCGTCCACGATCGGCGCTGGGGTGTACACCTCCGCGCGGAGTTCAACGGCAGGAGCAGCGACGAGCTCAGTCTCGATGCTCTCGTTGCTCTCATTGCTTGGGGTGCTATCGAGGACTAAGTCCGGAGAGCTCTCTTCGTCTGCGTTGCTGGGCGGAGGGACAACGCTCTCAAGCGCCGCCATGAGTGTTGGGGCCGAGCCGACATCCGTCGACAGAGACTCTCCAACCGGAACGACTTCGAATACATCCGTCGGCTCCATGGGGTCGAGGCTGATGGACTCAACGTCACGATTGTTGAGCGAATTTGACTCTGAAACTGGCTCTGGCGTGGCCTCTACAACCTCTGTTGAGTTCACTGGGACGGTTGTCTCAGAGGCAAGCGCCGCAGCGGCTTCAAGTGGCACTGGGGCAGGCTCTTCGTTGAGCTCTTCGCTCTGCTCAAGTTCGGGTTCGTCGTCTGCGGGAGGCGCAATACTTGATGCGCTCAACTCGACCTCCCCGGCCTCCATCGCGGCAGCCTCGATCGTGGTCGTAAACGCCTCGGATGGCGCCGACGTTGAATACGGAGGGATCGCAGTCAAGACCACGGACTCGGGCGACGGTGGAACCGCGCTCGCGAGGGGACGTCGATCGATTTCAAACAGATCTTCCGCGTCCGATGAGTGCTCAACTGTGAGCGGTTCTGCTGCGCCTTTCGCGTTTCCGAGCAGTTGCGATGAGTGTGACGGAATCGCGAACTCTTCGCTGTGTTGCTCTTCGGTCCCGCTTGTTGTCAGCACCGGTTCGTCATTGGCCATGACCGTCTCGGCATAACCTAGCTCGATCTCTTCATCCTCATCGTCACCTAGCTCAAGCTCTGGCAGCTCATCGGCTACACCACCGCGCGAAACGTAAGAACCCTGAGAGTGCGAAGGCGTTAGCGCAGGGCGAAGGTCTTTGGGGGCTTCGGTCGGCATCGGAGTCGGCGCGGGCGCAACGGGGGTTGCAACAACGGGCGCTGCAACAACCTGCACGACGGGTGTGACCGAGGCCGTGGGTGCTGGCACTGCACTTGGGGGGCTCGCGAGGAGTGTCTCCACCGCAGGGGCGACGGTCACTGCTCGCTCTGGCCGTGTTTTGCCTCGCGCTTGCACGCGTGAAAGAAGCGATTCGAGGAGCGAGATTTTTTCCGAGGGGCTCACGATTGCGATACTCCGGCTGAGGTCGATTGGAGACGCGCCAGCAGGGTGCTGGGCAGCTGGGACTTTGCTTCAATCGTCACGAGTGCACAATTTTCAGCGCTGCCGATGAGCAGCCAGAGCGAGTCCGCATCGGCGGACAATAGCCCTAGGTGCGAGTCAGCGTCGGCGACATTTTGCAGCACAAGTTGCAGCGTGTGGATTGAGAGGTCGCAGAGAGGACCTGTGGTTTCGGGTGGATTTTTCCAGCGAATGGTGAGGACATCGCCCCAGCGTTCGAACTGAAGCTGTCCCAGCCCTGCCTGCGCAAACGCGATGTTGAGCGCGTGTGCCACGCCTTCGGGTGTCGCGGTGTCGAGGGACTCGCCCAAAATGGTCTTCACTTTTGCTTCGGTGCTTTTGGCCAGCACCTGAGCGAAAGCGAGCCGTGTTTCGGGCAACGCGGACGTCAACACAGTGCCGATCGCCGAAAATGACAAGGCGGCGAGGCGCTCTTGGTCACGATTTTCTAAGCGACCGACGGCATATTTGGCGACCAAGGCGCCCTGAAGGTTCGAAAAATCTGTACTCACGGGCGCAACGATAGATCGTGAAGGGGCGGGTACGTCAATTCTTCGCTATACGCTATAGTTTATTGAACTCCGATGACCGTGCGACCAAACCGACTATTTTTGCTGGGTGCCTTCCTCTCCGCTCAGGCAATTTGCTGGCAAAACTTCGCTTTTGCGCAGTCCAACTTGGGCCCAGAGATCCCCAGTGACGCCGATCGACCCCCCAGCACCCCCGGCCAGGTCGTCGGAATTCGGGCCCCCATCGCCGTCCACGGAGTAAACGAAACATCTCCCGAAGAGCTTTTGGCCGTGAGGGACGACATGGAGTGGGCTTTCGCCAGCGTCGTTCAGGGCCGCGGTTTTGCGCAGCCCATTGCAGACGGTATTCGTGGCGGAGGTCCAGAGCTTGATGTGTATCTCGTGCGTTCTGGGCCGCCGATGAGCGTTGTGCCCGATGGGTTAGCCTACGGCGAGTCTCACGATTGCTCGCCAGTGGTGATCTCGCTTCGCAGTGGACTGCCGGCCGCAGAGCGAAGACATCTGCTGGTCCAAGCGATGGCAGAGGCGTCACTTTGGGCAGCCAATGCACGGTACAATCGCGCATTTCGCTTGGGGATGAGCGCGGCGATCGCCGATCGCATTTTGCGCACCGAGATGGACGACGATGCGTTGGTTCAGCTCACACGCAACGCCGAGCGAGGCATCTTTGCTCCCACCACCGACGACCGTGAAGCGCGCGGGACCGAGCTTTTTTTCTCACATTTAGCGCAACGCTACGACAACGGAACCGGCGTCTTCTGGCGCAACCTGTCGTACATGCCCGCCGTGTGGTCGCCAGGCAACGCGCGATTTTTGCTCGACGAACCGGACGCCTTCGACGCGCTGCGACGGCTGCTTCGTGATGAGCGTGGTGGACTAGACGGATTTTTGCTCGATTTTGCGACAGCTTGGGCCATCACCGGCAGCCCGTCAGATCCGTTTGACGTTGTGGGTTGGCGCGAAAACGATCAGCTTGCCCCTGCACCTGTGCGAACTGTGAGCGTGAGAGATATGCCCGCGTGGGTGGTCTCACCTCGGCCATTGACCACAACGGGTGTTGCCTATGTCTCGATCGACACCACGGGCCTTCGCGAAGGGACGCTCAACATTTGGTTTCACGGGGCGCGCTGGCGTCGGTGGCAGCTCACTGCCGTGCGGCTTGATGTATTTGATCGCAGCCGAGGGACGGCCCCATCGCCGCCAGTGAATGAAGGCGAGTGGTCGACAACGATTGAGCTTAACGCCTCGGACGCTCGTGTGCTGGTCGTGATGCAAGACATGGGGACCGAGTCTTATGACCCAGATCATCGCTCAAATCGCGATGGGTTGTATTCGCTCAACCTCTCGCTCACTAACTCAAACCTCGTGCCTGACGGCCGCTCGGGGAGCGTCGGGACAAGACCCACGTTAGCGCGCCCAAACAGATAACTAAGTTGCGCAATGGATTGCGATTTTGCTTGGCAAAACGCTGCCCAGCGGAGCAGCTTGCGATCTCAGTGCTGCTGGGTGCTTCGTTCTCGATCCGGACGGTTGCTTGGCACTGAACGGGAGGGTCCTCAGGGGTGTTTTGCACGCGCGCTGTGACCGTCACGAGGCGCGTGGCGGACGCACTTGAAGCACGCCAACGAATTCGCGTTCTGCCGCCGTCCATCGCGGTGAGTTGGGTGACGACTCCCTCTGAGACAAGCACCACCGGAGTGATCGCTTCACGCAAAGATCGACCGCGCGATCGTGTCCGCATGGCAAACTCATCTGGCTGACCTGGCAGGATGTGGTCTCTTGCAGGCACGAGCGAGCACTCTTCTGGGGGGGCATTGGGGGCTGCAAATTCATTGCGAAGATCAATCGATCCCCAGCCAAGTCCCGCAGACCACTGAGGGCTCGCGCTTGTTAGCCGTGACACTACCATGTCTCGCGAATAGCTTGGATGTGATGACCACACACGCGCGATGGCACCTGCGGCCACCGGTGCGGCGACGCTTGTCCCAGCGGCCGCAACGTAGAGGGGGTTTTGCGTGCGATGGTTTTCGACGGCGATTGGAGATCCTGGGAGCGCGCGATTGGCCTCAAGTGAAAGAGCTCCCACGATCCAGCCGCCGGGCGCTGCGAGATCGGGTCTCACGTGATGCACACGGTCTGGACCGCGGCTCGAAAACCGCGCGACGCCTTCGTAGTCACTCGCAATTGGCTGGATAAAATCCCCGCCAACCGCTGGCCAGCGGTCCCGCGTCGCGAGGGCTGTGATCGCGAGGGTCTCAGCGTTTGTGGCGACATCCCCGAGTGTCATCTCGTTGTCGCCGGCGACAAACTCAATCGATGGTGGGGCCGAAAATACGTCCACGACGCCAGATCCAGTGACGACCAAGCTCCATTGATCGCCTGGACGAACGGCCACCGCGCCGCGTTGCAGGGTGATTGCGACTGCGTGGGGTTGTTGGTTGATCGAGAGTGCTTCTTGTTGCTGCTCACGCGATGGCGGGGTGGGATCGCCTTCAACACCCACCGTCCAGTCGTTGTGAGTTGCACCCCGGTGATCGGTGCTCAAAAACCGTCGCGTGCGCGTCCCGTCCGGAAAGGTTAAGTGAAACTCAATCGGCCTCTCGTGCACGAGCGTAAAAGAAGTTGTTTGGCCCTCGGGTAAGAGCGCCCGAAAGCCAATCTTCATCGCCGCTCCACGCGCGAGCTGCACACGTTGGTGAGCGTTTGCGTCACCGTGGTTCGCTCCAGCAACGACGAGCGCCACCTGAGGGCCCTGGAGGATCAGGGAGCCTGTCCCGAGGCGCTGAGCGTCGTGTGTTCCCGAGATGCTTGTGGCGGTCGTCAGGATGACCAGAGGGCGGCCTTGCGCGGTGCTGAGGGCGAGCTGGATGGCTTGGCTCCACGCAGCGGGATCAATCGCGTCCTGCGTCCCGACACGAATCAATACAAGCGAGACCCCAGGAGCGATCCCATCGTAGCTTGAATCCGCTGGATTTTGCCCCGCCGCGATCGACGCAATGAGCGTCCCATGTCCCAAGAGATCCTCAGGAATTCTGCTCGCCCGCGCGCCGCTTCGTTGCTCTTGCTCGATCCACTGTTGCACCTGGTTGCTTTCGATTCGTGTGGGCGCGGGTTGATGCTGGGCAAAATCGAAGTAGACGTAGGGGCGATCTCTGAGAGTGGGGTGCCTGAGCGAAAAGCCAGTATCAATCACCGCGAGGACGACATTCTCGCCCGCAGAGCCTCCTTGCGCACGCCACGCGCTGACGCCCAACCATTCGCGCACTTGGTCAACCGCTGGAGTCCGCAAAGCGTCGCGGTGTACGATCGTTGAATCGGCTGCAAAATAACTAGCAGAATCGCCCCGAATGCCACCCAGAAGCACGAAACACGCAGCGATGGAGGCGAGTCGTGGTTGACAGAGTGTGAGCTTGGGTGGTACCGGCATCCGTTGAATTTTTCGTAGTTTCTCAGGAGATTTAAATCAATGGGTAAGGGCGATCGTCGTCAATCCAACAAAATGCGCCAACGCAAATCACAATCAAAGAAGAAAGCTCGTGCAGCGAAGGTCATGGTTGAGACCCGTGAAGCACGTGCAGCAACCGCGAAGCCCGCGGAGAAAAAGCGCACACGCGCGAAGCCTGCCGCTAGCACCGCAGCCGGTTGAATTGAACACCGTCTTGAACGGATAGAATCACTCTACAGGGATTACGCCAGCCGGGCCAAAGTGCTCGCGCGTTCCAAACGACACCGGAACCATATGCGCTCCGCCACCGTCCGTTTGCGCTCCAAAAGCGATCAAGCGGATGTGTGACTCTGCGCACTCGGCGACCAAGTTGAGCAGGCCGTGGCCGCCGGATTCGCGACGAATGCGAAAGCTCGTGCTTCTCACGCGTCCGTGTGGATCTAGGGTAAAATGCAGCTCAATCTCACCACTAAGCGTTGCGCTCTGCTCCGCCGCTTGCTCAAAACATCGCTGGAGTGCGTCGTGTTCGCGTCGGACTAAATCTTCTGGGTTTGGGCCAAACTGCACGCTCACCACGTGCGTGGGGCTTGAGCTCACTGCTACGGGCGAGCCGTTGACCAACGGTCGCGCCGTGCTTGTGGTGGGAGTGGTTGTGGTCTGTGCGTTGCTGCTGGCTGTGCCGCTCGAGACGTTTGATGGCGTAGTGTTTGTCCCTGTGCTGACAGCTGCAAGGGGACTGTTTGTCGACGGGGTGGCCATGCCGGCTTGCCGCACAAAATCGTGCTGGGCCTCCGCAGCCTCAGCGCGAAATGGACGCACGCGAGCCTGCTCGCTCATGGTCCTGACGCAGGTCTCGACGGCAAACCGCACCGATGATCCATTGACGAGTGTTGTGCGCTCGAGCACAAACGCGCCATCTTCTCCGCGAAAACTACCCTGCACACGAATGGCTGTGATTTCGCCTTCGAAACAGCGTGTGACGTCGTTGTTTACCCTTGCAAACGCGCGCTCAATGCTTCGCGCTGAGGGTTGTTGTCGTCGCGCAAGAGTGTCTATCGAATCGCTCGAACGCGCGCCTTGCTCCCCATCGGTACAGCTTGCGCAAACGCTCAAAGCAAACAAAGAGATCGCCGTGAGAGTTGCTCGGCTGTGAAAGTTCATGGGGTCTGTCCGAAATCGAGAGGCAACGTAACACTTGCGGGGCCGCCCGTTGGTGCTGGCAGCGTAAAGCCGAGAAAGGACTGTTGGATACACTGCGACACAGCCTCCATCTGCGGCGCCGGGCCGCGTGTGGTGGTCGCAGTTGAGGTCACATCCGTCACACGACCGGTGAGCTGAATCACAAATCGCACCACCACCCGCCCGGCCAAATTGGGTGCCAACGCAGCGTTGCGGCTGTAGCAGGTGGACAGCGTTGACATGCGAGCGCGAATCGCCCCGCTTACCCGCGCGCTGTCGACCTGACCAGTGAGGGTCGCGGGGTCCGTCGCGGCGGTACTTGCCGTCGCGCTTGCCGCCGGAGCGAAGTTAAAGGGCATGTCCAGGTCCACGGGCGCTCCGCCAGGTCGGGGCGCAAAGGCGACCAAGCGAATCACACCTTCAACGCACCGTGCGAGCTCAACGACCAAACCGGCCTCACCGGACTCGACAACGGAGGTACTTGAGGCCGTCGTCACAACACCCGCGGCGTTGACGGTGTACCGAACGCGAAGGCGGGCTCGAAGCTGCGCATCGTGGGCTAATTGCTGTGAATAACACTCGCGAATGTTGTCGGTCCGCAGACGAATCGCCGCAGCGAATGACTGCATTTGTTGCGGGTTTTCGACCGTCACAACCGTCGTGTTCGTTGGGTTCGTTGTGTTTGTT
>JANNCG010000538.1:0-3223 GCA_031386385.1 Myxococcales bacterium | reverse complement strand
ACTTTGTGTGCTGGCCGTTTCAGAAGCTGTTTGATCCCATGCGAGCGTTTCAGCTCGGGCTCACGCTTTTGTACTTCATCGGGTATCCGCTGGGTTGTGCCTACGCGCTGGGACGCATGAAGCGCGCTCCGTGGGGCGCTTTGCTGGCTTTTCCGATCGCGTATACCAAGGCTTGGTCGATGAATGGGTTTGTCCCTTTCATCACGGCGGCGACGTTTTATGTGATCGGGATTGCAGAGTTTGAGGCGCTGTTTGAGCGCTATGACGCGAAGCCTCGTCGCGCGATGATCGGCGGCGCGATCGCCACGACCCTGTGCTTTATGGGCCACGGGCATGTGTATGCCTGGATGACCCTCAACCTCGCGTTGATGACCCTGTTCGCCATGCGTAAGGGATTTGTCGCAGGAATGCAGCTCGACGCACGCGAAGCCCTTCGTCGCGTCTGGGACGTAGGCTGGCGCTCGCTTCTCACCATCGGGCCTTCGCTCGCGCTCTTCACTGCTTGGTACATGCGCACACACTACGGTCCCGCAGCGGCGCACAGCAACACGGCGTTGCGCACCTCGGACATCGGGATCGAGTACAAACTGACCACGTTTTGGCAGTACTTTGTGCACATCCGCGGACCCGAAGAGTACAACTGGCTTGGGGTGATCACCATGGCGGTGCTCGTGGCGTGGCTGCTCGGGCCACGTGACGAAGAGCGACCTCGCAACATGGAGGGGGTGTTTTTGTTGAGCATCCTGTCGTTTATGGTTCTGCCCCAGACGGTAAACGAGCAGTCCATCGCCTCGCGTCAGGTGGATCTGGCGCAGTGGATCTTGCCGATGATTGTTTTTCCGGCGGCGATAGAGAAGGCGCGTCGTGTGGTCAATGGTCGACGAGCGATCTCGCTTCGCGAGTGGGCGGCGGTGCTGGTCTTGTTTGCCTATTCGTTTATGCGCGTGCAGCGAATCGGCGAGGCCGTGCACATCCACTATGATCAAGAGCTTAGGCCCATCACGCAGATCGCAACGGCCTGTCGGGCTGCGGCGACGAGACGACCCTTCTCAGTTTTGGCGTACGCGTCGATGAAGCACGAGAGCGCGATCTTGCACAGCCCGAGCTTTCATCAAGTGCACGAGACCCTCGCGGCGCTCTGCGCGGTGGAGACTCCGGTGTATGATACGACTGTGTTTCCGCACAATTTGCTGCCACTTCGCTATCGCGGCGCGATGCCCGCCCCGGTGACCATCATCGAGATGAACCAAAATTGGTATCAGTGGCCCGGGCTGTGGGACAAATTTGATCTCGTGCTCACCGCGGGATGGACCCCCACGCCGGCAGACTTGCAGGCGCTCGAACCCCTGGCGACCCCCGTCTCAACGGCGGGAGTCTTCACCCTTTACCGTCGGCGCTAGCAAGCATCAACGCAATGATCTCAAAGTTGTTATCACTTTGGACAAATGAAGGACGCGCGACGCGCTCGGCCTTGGTCCTATTTTTGGGGATGGTGTTAATTGTCGCGTGGCAGTTTAGCTTGGCTCCCTACGCCGCCAAGACCGATGAGAAGTATCGGGTGACGGCCTCTACGGGGATCAACCAAGAGCAGCGGGCGTTTTTCTTTATGTATCACTTGGGGGTGTTTCCGTTGATGACCCGTGCGGTCATTCGCGATGACACCCGCGCAGAGGCCGAGAGACAGCTGCGCGAGCAACCCACGGACCTGATCATGGACGATGGGAGCACCTTTCGCTCAGGCGACCGTGGACGCACCTACCTGTACTGGGTTGATGGAATCCTCCGCGGGCGCGGCCTTTTGGCCAGCTTGGTGCCTGCCCATGCTTTGGCGTTTGTCCTGGCGCTGTGGGCGCTGTGGGCGGGCTGCTGGTGGCAACGACGGCCCATGTTGGGCGTCATGTTGGTTGCAGTGTTGGGCTCAAACCCCTGGCAGCAGTTCGCGGTGTACGAGCAAGAGAACGTGTTCTCGTGGTCCATCACCGCGTTGATTTTGCTCATGGGGGTCAACCTTCCGCTGTTTGGCAGGCAAGCGCCGCCGCGCTGGTATCCGTGGTTTGCGGCTATTTTTACAGGGCTCTCGATGGCCTCGATCCGCACCATTCGCTCAGAGCCAACGGCGCTGCTCGGTGGTGTGGTGATTGTGTACCTGACATTTGGTGCGCTGAAGTGGTGGAAGCGCTTTGGGCTCATCGCGGTGATGCTCGCGATGTTTTCGCTCTTGAGCGGGCACTACGCGCGGACGTTTTCGCGCGGTGTTGAGAGCACCAACGCGGTCATGCGGCGCGTGGGTGGCGCGGTGTACAACGGGCCGGTGCAGCCCTTTCACGAGGTGTGGCACGCGCTGTTTTGTGGGCTCGGAGACTTCGACAAGACCTATGGCTATGAGTGGGACGATCGCGTGGCTTTTCGCTATGCGTATCCGTTTTTGCTTCGTCGCCACGGCTCACGCTACGCGTGGCACACCGAGATCAACTACTTCAGCACCACTTACGACACGACCGGAAAGTACCCCATTTTTTGGTCCGAGGTTCCGGGCTATCACGACGTGATTAAGCAGAAGGTCTTAGGAGATATCAAAGCGCACCCTAAGTGGTACGCCTGGATTATTGCTCAAAGAATCGGCAAGACATTGATTGAGACAACCCCCGTGACCGTGGCTGTGGGGAGTCATCACAAAGAGCTCAAGGGCCGCTGGGTGGGGCCGCTCGCGATGGCAGTGTTTTTGTTCGCAACGGCCCGTCGCAAGTGGTTTTGGGCCAAGCTGATTCTATTTGCCGCCCCGTTGAGCGCCAACTCGATCATCGTGTATGCGGAGGGAGGCATGTGTAACTACAGCTGTTATCACCTGATTGGGATCACGGTCTTGGCTTACACGGTGATGGGCTCAATCGCTGGAGTCCTCTGGAAGCGATGGGGCAAAGTGGGATAAAACTCTGGTCAACCCAATGGTGACTAAGAGCGTTTCTGAAGAGTGGATCAAGGGACTGAGTGTCGCGAAGCTCGAGTTCGAGATCAAACATCACAACAAGCTGTACTGGGACGACAACACGCCAGAGATCAGCGACTACGATTATGATCGCTTAGTCAATCGGCTGAAGGCCATCGCGCCTCACTCGCCAGTGCTCGATGACCTTGGCTCCACGAAGCCGAAGCCTGCGGACCTTGCAGTGGGAGATGCGCCGCCGGTCCGCCATAAAGCGCGGATGTTGTCATTGGACAAGTG
>JANNCG010000112.1:0-4996 GCA_031386385.1 Myxococcales bacterium | reverse complement strand
GCTTCGAGAGCAACTCACTGACGCCCAAATCGATCGCGTCGATGGACTGACTGGAGATCTGTACTCGCTCGACGGCAGTGAATCATTTGGCGATTACAGTGACGAAGAGCGAATGGGTGCACTCACGCGCGCAGGCAAAGCGTTTGAAAGCTCGGATTGGGATGGTGTTCTCGACGCCTTGCGAGTGGCTGCGCCAAAACTTGCTCATGATCAGCTGGCGATGACTCGCGGGCGGTGTTGGCATCGGCTTGAACGCTACACAATTGCCGTCACGTTTTATGATCTCGCGAGCAAGCTTCAAACAACCAACCCAAACGCACACATACTCGCGCTCGATGCTCTCGAAGCGGCACACAACGACGAGAAGCTGTTTGAGTGCGCAGGCAAGCTCATCGACGATCCACAGACTTCTGCACCCGTACTACTTGCAGCAGCAAATCATCTCATCAATTCGCATGGCGACTCGCAGCTCAGAGGCGAGCAACGCGATTGGAACTCTGCGTTGGATGCGATCAATCGCGCGCTCAAGAGTTCTGCGTTGAAGCAAGAGATCGGTGCGTATAAAACCCTGTATCAGCTTGGGTTTTCAAACCGGGCAATCTTGTTCGACAGACTGGGACGTTTTGAAGATGCGGCGATTGCCTACGATGAGTTGGTCAGCACATTTTCAGAGAGCGGTGATGCGTACGCCCTGCGCGGGATTTGGCGACTGCGGTCTGCGATGACCGAGGCAACCGCGGACTTGGAGAGCGCCGTCCAACTCAAAGCAAAGACGGTCTGGCCGTATTACTACCTAGCCAATTTCTATCTCACGTCCAACGCGCTCCAAGAGTGTCTTGCTGTCTGTGAGCGCGCGGTCGAACTGACAACTCGCTCCGATATTTTAGCGGACGTGTGGAGCTGGATCGCAATTTGTCACGCGCGTCTCGGAAGCCAGCTTCAAGAACAACTCGCGTGGCAAAACGCTTCGGCGGCCGCGCCTCTTCGTTCGGATCTCCTGGCGCCTGGCGCGAACGATGATCAAATCACCAAGCGCATGGTGCCATCCGTATCCATTCAATCCGCGTACAAAGAACTGCGACCGGCGGCATAGCGCAACACGTTAAAGCCACCAAAGCCCTGCACTCACACTTTCGCGTTCACGTTGGCCTTCGCGTTGGCGCCAAATTCAGTCTCGGTGGTCTCAAGCATCTCGCGCAAAATACGGTTCCAGTTGGCGCGGCAGCGCAGTTGGGCGAGGACCGCGAAGAGACCCAACTGCATCCGCGCGATCATCACGAAGTCCGGAGGCATCTTCATCGTCTTGCCGCGCGTGGGCATCACGCCCAACTCTTTGATCACCTTCTTCACCGTCGCAGCGCCTTGCATCACGGCGTCGCGCAACAGCTCGCGGTCCACGGTGACCTCTTCGTCCCGCGCGATCACCGCGGCGGAGTACAGCTGATACTCTTGGTTAATCTCGCGCGCACGAGGATCCATGTGCTCCATCCCGAGAAGCTTCGAGCCCTCTTCGCGCCAAGCGTCGATCTCGCCACGAACCAAGTGCATCGCGAGCGAGCGCCACGGGAGGTACATGTTTTTGGGCAAAAACTTTACGCTGCCAAAATCCAAAAACGCCACCTGCCCGTCGGGCTGCACGATGTAGTTGCCCGGATGCGGATCGGTGTTGAAAATTCCCTTGGTAAACGCGTTGCCAAGCGTGAAGCGAAACACCGCGCGACCCACGCGATTGCGCAGCTCTTGGTCTTCACTCTGCGCCACCTCACGGATCGACTGGCCCACCATAAACTCAGTGGTGAGCACATTGCGCGATGAGTGCGACCGGTACACACGAGGCACAATCACATCAGGATACCCCGCCACCAGCTCGCGAAACTTCTCTTGGTTGTTCGCCTCACGCAGGTAGTCGAGCTCTTCGCCAATACGGTCTACCACCTCGTCCATCCCGCCCTCGGTGTCCGCTCCCGGGGCCATCATAGAGATCACGGGACGCAGGACCTCGAGATTTTTCAGGTCGCTACCGAGCGCTTTGACGATTCCTGGGTACTGGATTTTCACTGCGACGGTAACGTCTTTGCCATCCACAGAGATCACCGCGCGGTGCACTTGGCCGATCGAAGCCGCTGCGATGGGTGTTTCTTCGAAGCTCACAAACGCCTCGGCGATGGACTTGGCTAACCCTCGCTCAAGCTCTGCCTTAATTTCTTCAAACGACACCGTCGGCGCAGCATTTTGCAGCTTTTGCAGGGCTTTTTGATAGGCCTCTGTCGCGTGCGGCGGTAGCAATCCGTCCACGTAGGAGAGTGTCTGCCCCACCTTCATCGCGAGACCTCGAAGATCACCGAGCGTCTTTGCCGCCTCTTCAGCGGATTTTTTTAGTCGAGCTTTATCCTTCTCGTCAAACTTGCGACCTGTGACAACCCGTTCACCAAGACCGGGAAGTTCTCTTGCGGCTAACGCTACGAGTTTTAGACCTCGAGCGAAGCGACCTTTTGGCATCTCGTCGGACATAGGCTTTGCGCTACTTCACAATTCAGCGTTACGTACAATCATTGCAGACGCAAGCACTTTGATGCATGAACTACGCATCGTGAAGCGAACGGTTATCTTTAGGCGCCCATCGGCTGCCATTTGGTTGTTTTCGGTCTGTGCAGTGATGTCCACTCGTGAGGCTCAGGCTCAAGGTGTGTTTGGCGTGGGGACCAACTCTAGCGGCAACGCGAATGATCCCAAT
Source organism: Myxococcales bacterium (assembly GCA_031386385.1). Taxonomy (GTDB): domain Bacteria; phylum Myxococcota_A; class Polyangia; order Polyangiales; genus JANNCG01. Next base: position 2,262 of record JANNCG010000112.1, on the reverse strand, counting down.
CAGCCCGTGACACCCCCTGCGGCGAACAGCCCCCCCAGGGTAACGCGCTTCGTTGAAGCAGTGTATCCCGAGAGCGAGCAAGCGAACGCGCGTGAAGCCAATGTGACGTTTGAGCTGATGGTCTCAGAGCAGGGACGAGTGACCGAAGCGCGTGTGGTCGAGGGCGCAGGTGAAGCGTTTGATGCCTCTGCGACCGCGGCAGTTCGTGCGTTTGAGTTTGCGCCTGCGATGCAAAACGGAGTCGCAACGGCCGTGCGAATTCGCTATCGATATCGATTTCGGCTTCGAGCGGTGCAGCCCACTGCCGCAACGCAAGAGCCGGTGGCAGTAGTCCAGGTGTTGGTGCGCAACCCACGCAATCAACCAGCAGCGGGCGTGATGGTACGAATGCAGCTCGGCGATCACCCTGCCCTCGAAGCGATTACAGGTTCTGATGGAACCTTTCGTCTCTCACTCACGGAAGCCGGCGCTTACGACGTAAGCATTGATCAAGAAGGCGCGCGACCCTTTCACGCTCGCGAGCGTGTGTATGAGCGCGACAACATCACGGTGACCTATCGTCTTGCAGCACCCCTGCCAGTCGCCGCTGCAGGCGCAACGCCACCGGCGGCTGCAGTGGACACCAACCCGGATGAGCAAGTGGTGAACGTTCGCGCCACACGCCCACCACGAGAGGTCACACGCACAACTCTTGAGCGCAGAGAAATCACACGTATTCCTGGTACGGGCGGTGATGCGCTGCGTGCGATTCAAAACTTGCCTGGGCTCTCACGCGGCGCGTTTTTGTCCGGGGCTTTAATTGTGCGAGGGAGCGCTCCGGGTGACACGCAAGTGCTTGTGGATGGGACGTCGGTTCCGCTGTTGTATCACTTCGGTGGGCTCTCGAGCGTGATCCAAACTGAGATGCTCGACCGCATCGATTTTTATCCCGGAAACTTCAGCGCGCGCTTCGGTCGTGCCATGGGCGGCGTTGTGGATGTGGGGCTTCGCTCACCGCGTGACCACGGGATCCGTGTTGTCACCAACGTGAGCTTGATTGACGCTTCGGTGTTTGTCGAAGGCGCCATTCTACCCAACCTCACCTTTGCCGTGGCTGCGCGGCGAAGCTACGTTGACCTGGTATTGAATGCGGTTTTGGCAAACATCGACTCGGTCGGGTTGACCGCTGCACCCGTGTACTACGACTACCAAGCGGTGCTTGAGTGGCGCCCGCACCCACGACACCGTGTTCGTTTTGCGATGTTTGGGACGGACGACAACCTGGCGATTTTGTTTAAGCGACCAGGCGATGGTGCCCCCTCGTTTGCGGGCCGAGTGTCTTTCGCGACGCGCTATCACCTCGCTCAGTTGCTGTGGACCCATGACTTCACCGCCACCACGCAGGGCCGCCTCATGTTCTCTGGCGGCCTCACCGGAATCAACTTCGCCGCCGGTGACTTTATCAATTTTGAGCTGAATTTTTTCCCACAAAATCTTCGCTACGAGGTCTCACACGGCTTCGGTTCTTCAGCGCGCTTAAACGTGGGTATCGACTGGCAATGGTCCCCCGGCAACGTCAAGGTCGACGCAATTCGACCAGAGCCAGGGCGGCCCATTTCATCCGCGCAGCGCATCTCAACCCAGACGGACGGCTCACAGTATCTGCCCGCGGTGTACGCCGAAGCCGAGCTCACACCCGCACGCGGATTGCGGCTGATCCCTGGCGTGCGCACGGACTACTTCGGCGCGACCCGCCGGTGGATTTTGGCGCCGCGATTTGCAGGCCGCTGGGACATCAACAGCTCATGGGCCATCAAGGGCGGCGTGGGAGTATTTGCGCAAAACCCCACACAACAGCAGGCGTCTGCCTCGCCGAACACCTCGGCTCCGGGGCAGCTGATTGGCAACCCAAACTTGTACTTTCAGCGCGCCACGCACTACTCGCTCGGCATGGAGCACGTGTTTTCGCCGTTTATCAACGTGTCGGTCGAGGGATTTGTGAAGGTCCTCGATCAGCTCGTGGTGTCGACTCCCTCTGCGATGCAGCGACAGCAAGATCCGGTTCCGCCGTTTACCAACATTGGAAGCGGGCTCGTTTATGGCGCCGAAGTGCTGCTACGCCATCGCCCAAGCTCTCGGTTTTTTGGTTGGGTCGCGTATACGCTTTTGCACGCTGAGCGCACCGATGCTCCTGGTGGCAACCCCTATCCGCACTCAAGCGATCAGACACACATTCTCACGATGGTGGGCAGCTTCAAGCTGCCGCTGGGCTTCGAAGTGGGT
>JANNCG010000105.1:0-2412 GCA_031386385.1 Myxococcales bacterium | reverse complement strand
TGCCTGAATGCATTTGGTGATCAGCGATGCCGTCCACGGCCAGGACAACTGCACATCCCAGAGGTGACAATCTCAACTGCTCAAGCCGGGCGTGAAGGGCGAGAGATCTCCCCGATTGCACGAACGCAGTGGGACTATAAGGGTGAGTATTTGCGAGGAAAATTGCTTCTCGGCAACGACCAGTTCACCGAAGAGCAATTGCGTGCAAGCTATATTCCGGCAATGTCGACATACTTGTGGACCCGTGCGGCGAGTACCGAGGGCACCACAGTCCCCGAGCGACTTCGCGACCACTACCAACAAACCCCACTCTCGCTTCGCGTTGGAACAAATCCATTTTTGCGCTTGCAAGACGCGGGACTTAATCGGTGCTTTTTGTTTCCCGCGTTGTGCTCAGGGATTCCGATCATTCGATTGCGGGGCATCGCTGAGTACATACAACCACAAAGTCCATTTGGCGGAGGCAACCTCCGTCGCTTCGCCACAGCAGTGACTCTCGATCAAGGGCTGTTGTCCGAGCATCCAGAGTTTGCCGGTGATCGTGGTGAACTCGCCGATCAACACGCAGCGCTCGCAGTCGGCGTGTACGACATTGACGCGAATCGATTCACCGCTCTTGGACCGAGTTTGGGTGATGTACCGCCGATGGACGGTACTGCCGTCGCGTTTGCAAGTGACGCAAACGGCGAGCCAATGTTTGTTGGGTTTAGCGGGCGCACAGCAAACGGAGCCAGTCCATACCTGTACGAAGGTCGCTTAACTCTCACCGAGAACGGAACCAGCACTCAGTGGACGCGTGTTGCGCTGCCAACGCCTGGCAACAACGACGTCCCAGGACTGGGTGGTCCGGCGCCTCGCGTCGGTGCCACATTGCGCGCAGCGGTCGATGGCCGCACGCTGTACCTCTACGGAGGCGAAACACAAGCGGGTCCATCACACGAGCTGTGGAAGTACGATTCGCACGAACGGTTGTGGTCACTCGTTAGTTTGAGTGCCCTTCCAGCGGGTAGCACGAACGTCTCAATGACGATTGAAGGCGATTGGTTGGTGCTCTTCGGTGGTGCCGACGGTCCTACCGTGCTCAATTCTCAGTTGTTTGCGCTGCAAATAAGCACTGGAATCTATGGCGTTTACAACGTTGCGATCAATCCATTGCAGAACGCAGCAACGGCGATTCATGGCAACGCGCTCTATGTGTACGGTGGCGATGACCTCACCAATGTAAGCGATATGCTTCATGAAATTTCGCTCCAAGACGGCACAGTGCTTCGAAGCGTCGCCACAGGCATTCATGCGACCGCAGGCGCTGCACTCGGGATCACCGAAGACCGAACGATCGCCATTTTTCCGCTTGGACAAACGGGGCTCACGACTCAGAACGCCGCGCTGCTTGGAGCATTCACAGCGCTGACACCCATGGCTGAACTCGACGGTCAAGGCGGGTCCACCTGCTCACTGACGGATCAAGCTCGCGTTGGGCTCGCGTGCCAACAACTCATTGCAGGATCGACTGCTGGTGCACTCGTCTGCGCTGGCGCCGGTTTGCAGTGCGCTCGGAGCGCCGCAACCGTCACAGAGACTTCGCTTCGAGCAGAGACCTTTGCGATGGATGACCGCTTCGTCGCTTACGCACAGGGTCGCGAACTGGGACTCGCTCAAGTGGCGCGTCCGACTTTTATTGTTTCGCAAACTCGGCTACGCGACAGGATTGACGCTGTCGCGCTGTCGCCTGAGTGGTTGCTTGTAGCGAGCGATCGCTCGGTCAACTGGCACTCGCTTGACAGCTATTCTAGCCAACTGCCAGCAAGCGGCGATGTCGCAACGTGTGGAGAAATTCGCACGATTCGCGTTGTTGGCAGCACTTTGTATGCGGACACGACGTTTGGTATCGAGCGATTTGCGATTAGCACGAACGGGCTCGAACGCATCGGCGATCAAGTCTTTGGCTCGGACCTAGCCGATCCGCCTGGTGCACAAATGCTCCAGCGAGTGGATCATCGACGACTGCCAATGTGTCGGTCGCTTGCGACGTTTTTTCGAGAGACGCTGCGAAGCGAGCACGATCGGCGTGCGTTTGACGTTACAAGCGACAACACGTTGTGGATCACGCAGGGCGCTGTAGCGTTCGCCTTCTCTCAAGCGAGCAACGGCACTTTGCAGCTGCTTGCGCGTGAACGACTCGCCCGTGGACCGTTGGCGATTCGTGCGATTGACAATAGGCTGTACGTGATAGGTCGCGAGCGCCAAGGAGCTGTGTATCGAGAGACGCTGGCTATTGATTCACTGCAGCAGAGCATCACGCGCTTGGGTTCTCATGGACTCGACGAGTGGATACGTGAACGCCCTGAACAGCGAGACGATTTGGTTTTAGCGACGGAGCGAAATTCAGTCGAGTTGCGCCGTGTTCGTTGA
>JANNCG010000103.1:0-1547 GCA_031386385.1 Myxococcales bacterium | reverse complement strand
CATGGACTGGTACCAGACTCTTCCGACAGCGAAATCACTTACCCATTCAGCAACACCGCCCGCGAGATCGAGTGTTCCGCAAGGGCCTGCTCCGCGCGGAAAGGAGCCCACCGCCTCCTCTGGCCGTCGTGTTGCTGGTGGAGCGCAGCGAACATAGCCAGGTGGCTCCGTTCGGTAAATGATATCGTAGTCTCCACCGTCGCAAAAAGCTTCGGTTCCCCATGGCAATAATCGGCCGTCAGTCCCGCGCGCAGTAAACTCCCATTGAGCCGAGGTGGGGAGATCACCACCGAAGAATCGGCACGCTTGCTGAGCATCGAGTTTGGTCAGTCCACGCGACGCAAAGTCCGCACGCTCGGGCAACTGCACCGATGGTTGAAATTCGGGATCAAGTGTAAACGGCGTACACGCGCCTGCGCGACGACACAGCTCAACACAACGCACAGTGAGCTCGTGTCGAGCCATCCAAAATGGAGTGGTAAAGGTAGCGCGAAATTGTGGTGAGGTGTCGCTGTTCTGGCCGGGGACAATTGCTGCGCCCACGAGCACATGCTCGGTGCGTGGGTTTGTCCCAACGGGATCGGCACAAGTGCAATCGCACGGAGCGCAGGGAGCACACCAGCTTGGACGGTGATAGCGAATGGTTCCGTCTGGCGCGCGCACGAGCTGACTCGGTTCTAACGGATCCATGCTGACAATACTCGTCCCGCAAGACAATAGAAGCGGTACCAACAGCAGCAAGGTTTTCATTGCGCCAACAATCCTCGAGCTGTCTCCCAAGCGATTCCACATTGTCTCTCTGTGATGAGCGTTCGTGCGCCACCGTACATTAAATTGTCTCGTGCTGGGTCTCCGGCCTCAAAGTAACCATCGCTAAACGCATCACTGTTCGGGCCCAACGCATGCCCAAACTCGTGAGCGATGATGCTCGCGCGATTCGATTGCTGATTGCTCAGTAGGTCCGTAAGTCCAACGACAACATTGCTGGATCCAACCATCACCTCAGCGATTGCGTTGTTTCGGTTGTACCTCGGCATCACAATGAGCGAAATCGCCGGAACTTGATCCATTTGCGGCTGTAGAACGGCCAACCAATCATTAAAGCACGCATCAAATGTGGGACCGCCACCATCAATCGCAACATTTCTGCAGTTCAAGTGGTCACTTCGACGGACTCGAGTGGGCCGGTAGCGCACCAGTTTAAACTGCACACCACGGTCAAACCGCGCACCACACTGGGACCAGACGGCGTCAGGTTCTTGCATCGCAGCGAGGGTGTTTGGCGAGCGACCTGCCCATGGTTGGTTGAAGTTTGCCAGCGTCCAATCGGGCCGAGGATCGCGGTCAAGAATCACTTCGTTGAGATTGCCACCGCTCGATGTGATCGAGTGTTGAATGTCCACAGCTCGCCCGTCGAACCACGCCTGCGCATCGGCCTCCGTAAGTCTTGTGGCGCTCTCGCTCAAGGATTCGCCTTCGACGTCCAAGACTCCCACTGCGACGGCGACAATTCGCGTATTGAGCGCCAAACGAACGGTCGCGGATGT
>JANNCG010000088.1:0-2130 GCA_031386385.1 Myxococcales bacterium | reverse complement strand
GCGCAGGGACGTATCTCGTACAAGACCGTCCACGCGGCGCTTAGGGCCGGTCGCGTTGTGATTGTGACGGGATCCAAGTTTTGGGGTGGCCCGCCGTTTTGCGGTGCGCTGCTTGTACCCAAATCGTGGCGCGACTCTGCGCGACGAGCGACTTTTGCAGAGGGCTTAAAGCCGTATTTGGGAGCCGCGCTGCTTCCGCCTGAATGGACAGCAGCGCGGGCGAGCGCCTCGCAGTTGCATGCCGAAGGGGTGCTCTTGCGATGGTCTGCGGCGCTGGCAGAATTTGAATCTATAGCACAATTCTCAGCAAATGAGCTCAGCAACGCCATCAAACACTTTGAGGCGTTGGTCACAGAGACACTGAACGGTGACGAGCGTGTGTCCATGTTTAGTGAGCCGATGTCGGTGTTTGACAGCGACTGTCCAGTCGAGCAACAACGCACGGTCTTTGGATTTGAGTTTTGTGGTCCCAAAGCACCCTCGCTGACAAACGCACGACGAGCGTTGGAGCAATTGCACGAAGAGCCGAGCGGATGGCATCTGGGGCAGCCGGTACAGATTGCAGAAAATCGAGTGATGTTTCGTATCGCGCTAGGCATCCCGTTGCTGCAGGGCTTGCTGCGTTCGACGAGGCATCGCATGTGCGAACCGTGCAATGATGGGGCTGCATCTCTCAGGCTTCCGCGCATGATTGAGCGCCTTTGCCAAGGGCTTGCGTCGTTGGGCGAGGCGGTATGACTGATCGATGCGGTGTTGAAGAGTGCGCTCAGATTTTTCGTTCGGTGCTTCAGACGCCGTTGACTCGTGAAATAGATGTGGCCGTAGTGATTCACCACCTTGACCGAATGCGCGATCGATTGAGGAGCATTCGAGCGTCGTTTGGTGACGGACTCCACACCGTCGCGATCAAAGCCAATCCACTGATCGCAGTGTTGCGCGTGTGCGTCGATGAAGGCTTTGGCCTTGAAGCAGCCTCGTGGGAAGAGGTGCAGTTGGCGGTCGCCGCTGGTTGTGTGCCTGAGCGAATACTCTTTGATTCGCCTGCAAAAACACGAGAAGAACTAAGCATGTCTTTGGCACTGGGTGTGCAACTCAACGCGGACAGTTTTGAAGAGTTGCAGCAGATCGAACAGCTTCTCAAAGGCCGGCTGCCCATGAGCGCGATTGGCCTACGGATCAATCCACTCATCGGTCCTGGGTCGATCGCCAGCACAAGCGTGTCCACGGCCGGCAACCGATTCGGAGTCGCAATCACTCATGAGAGCGAGATCGTTGATGCCTTTAGTCGGTGGCGGTGGCTGCGTGGGTTGCATGTTCATGTCGGGTCGCAGGGCGTCTCGTTGACGCAGTTGACACAAGCTGTGCAACGAGTTTGTGCGCTGGCCTCGGTGATTGAGGTCCGAGCAAATCGCCGTGTTGAGTGCATCAACATCGGCGGCGGCCTCCCCGCTGATCGTCGAACACCCGAGCGGCCGCAAGACTGGTTTTCGATTGACGAGTATGCTCGGTCGCTGCGTGAAACGGTGCCCCAACTCTTTGACGGATCGCTTGCACTTGCCACAGAGTTGGGTCGCTGGACTCAAGCGAGCTGCGGGTGGGCGGTCTCAAGGGTTGAGTATTTGCGTCCGGGAGAGCCAGATGTCGCGACGATTCATTTAGGTGCAGATTTTTTGCTTCGATCTGTCTATTGTCCTGCAGATTGGCCCATAGATCTCGTAGCGCTCGATCAACATGGAGAGCTTAAAAGCACCCCCCTTCGGCCTTGTTCAGTGACGGGCCCGCTCTGTTTTGCCGGAGACATTTTAGCGCGTGACGTGTGGCTACCGCAGCTTGTCGTCGGCGACTACTTGCTCATTCGTGACGTGGGCGCGTACTCGCTCTCAATGTGGTCTCGACACTGCAACCGCGCGATGCCGTTGGTTTTGGGCGTTGATCATGGAAGCACAAGAGTCTTGAAAGCCCGCGAGACCACAAGCGAGGTGGTTGCGCGATGGAGTCCTCCTACGTGATGTCACTGCGTCTCGAACACAACCGATGGAGCACGCGATGACAGACCAGAAGCACATTGAGATTCGCGCCAGTGAGCTGCAAATTCCCTTTCGATTCACTCATCGGCAGGCATCGTCGGTG
>JANNCG010000530.1:0-5916 GCA_031386385.1 Myxococcales bacterium | reverse complement strand
GCGAAATTGCGGCGATCCTTGGCTATCACCTTGGCGACGAGGTCGTGCACGCAGACGACCTGGTGCTTGTCGCGATCCCATAAATGACGTGCATCCCATGACCCTCAACGAACCTGTCAACCATCGCTCGATCGACGAGCTGCTCACGCTGAGCCGCGCCGCGACTAGGCAGCTTTCGCAGAGCTCAACCGCGCAACGCAATGACGCCCTTGAGGCCATCGCGCAGTGCATTGAGCAAGAGAGCGCTGAGATCCTTGAGGCCAACGCCGAGGACACGCGGCGGGCGACGGAGGCGAAGATGTCTGTGTCGCTGCTTGATCGATTGTTGCTCACTCCTGAGCGAGTCAAAGCGCTCGCAAGCAGCGTTCGTGCGGTGATCTCTTTGCCGGATCCGCTCAACGAAGAGCGCGATTTGGGCGTGATGCCAAACGGGATCGCTGTCTCGAAGAGACGGGTTCCGCTTGGGGTGATCGCGGTGGTGTATGAAGCGCGGCCCAACGTCACCGTTGAGTGCGCTGCCCTGACGATCAAAAGCGGCAACGCGCTGGTCCTTCGTGGAGGCAAAGAGGCGCTCTCGACCAACAGTGTGTTAGCGCAGTGCGTGCGCGAGGGGCTCGGCGAAGCGGCGTTTAACAGCAACGCTGTGCAGCTTGTGACGGACATCTCGCGCGACCGCGTCGCGGGGCTGTTGGGAGCCGTGGGTCGCGTGGATTTGTGCATCCCTCGCGGCGGTCCGTCGCTTATGCAAATGGTCGATGAGTTCGCGAAGGTTCCGGTGATCCGCCACGGTCAGGGGATCGTGCATGTGTTTATTGATGAGCACGCCAATCCGGATATGGCGAGGGATATTGCAGTCAATTCGAAGGTCGCTCGGCCGGGGGTGTGCAACGCCGCAGAGACGCTCTTGATACACAGCAAGTGGCTCTCTCTCTGGCCAAACTTAGCCACGGTCCTGGCGCAAAAGAGTGTCGAGCTTCGGTGCGACCCTCGCGCGTTGGCGGCGGTTGAAGGGCTTCAGTTGCGTGTGTCTCCGAAGCAAGCCGTCGAGAGTGACTGGGGCTCTGAGTACTTAGATTTAATCTACGCGGTCAAGACGGTGGACACACTCGATGAGGCGCTTGATCACATCGCGCGGTATGGAAGCGGACACACCGCGTCGGTTGTGACAGACGATCCATCGTGTGCGACGCAATTTCTAACGCGCGTAGAGGCCTCGTGCGTGTTGCACAACGCGAGCACCCGGTTTAACGACGGAGGCCAGCTTGGTCTCGGCGCCGAAATTGGAATCTCCACCTCCCGCATGCACGCCTGGGGCCCTATGGGACTGCGCGAGCTGACGGCTGAAAAATTCGTCGTTCGTGGCAGCGGACAAACACGCGGTTAAGGCTCGCTGTGCACCGGGGACGGCGCTACGGTTTGCGCGTTTTCAGCGTCGCGGTCTCGAGACCGTACAGCGGTTCGTCCAGTAATTTTCCTGGCCATGTTCTTAGGTTAAGTCCCTCGCGTGAGACCACCGCGAGCATGATCTCGACCACAGCGGCGGTGTGATAAAACGCCTCGTACCCCCGAGCGTTCGCGGCGGTGATTCGGACAATCGTCGCGCCGGGGCTGTGCGCGATGACCGTCTCTGCGCGATCGAAGAGCGCCGCTTCTGGCTCAGAATCTCGCTCTAACATCACGTAGATCACTCGGGCGTTGAACAACGCTTGATACGGTCCGTGGACAAACGAGAGCACGTCGCTGCAGCTCACGTTGGCGTGACGGGTGCCTTCGAGCCAAATCCAGCGCAGGGTGTTGAGCTCTTCGGTGTATCCGCCAGCGGAGATAAACACGATTCTCTCAGGTGTGTGCTCGGGCCAAGATTGCGCGCGTTGGATGCCAACTGTGCGGCCCTCGCGCCATGCGGACACCAGCCGAGCAAAATCCAGCGCTGTGGTTGTATCTGCATTTTTGCCAGTATTTTTGCCAGCCGTTTGCAGATCATCAATTCGCGAATGGACGCTGTGCTGCAGCACTCGAAGGGCCGAGAGCGCACACAAGGGGCCCGTCACGCGGACCAAGAGTTGATCTTCGAGCGCGGGCTGGTGCTTACAAATGAGCCAGCCGTGCTTTTGTGCGATGGCAATGGAGGCTTCGTCTTCGATCGCGGTGACTAAGATCTTGGTCGTGTCAGGCGCGAGCTCATCGTGGGTCAACACAATCTTTGCGTTGGGTGACAGCCCCTGCGAAATCAAGACGAGTACGTCGGAGCGGTCCATCAAGCGTCGGTGCTCGCCAGTGATCCAGCTTGAGAGCGCAACGAAGGTCGATGAGTGGTTGACGGTGCTGCCAAACCACTGCGCGGCGTCGCGGGCGACGGATTCAGAGGTTCCGATCCCGGTGAAGGTCCAGCGGGATTTGTGAGCCAACGCGGGGCTGTGGGCTTGGGCAAAGCGCTCGGCTTGGCGCAGGGTCGACTCGATCGCTGAGTCGGTGCTCGCGACGCGTTGTCTTAAAAGATCGGTCACAGGTCCCGAAGGTACCCAGAATCGGGCGCGTCGGGATCGTGTTTTTCGCTTCGCATGTGCGTTAAGTACGCAACGAGCTGATCGAGCGCGGTGTCATCCAGCGAGGGGTGCGCGGGCATGTTGCCGTACCGAAACTGCAGTGGGTTGCGAATATACGCGCGAATTTGCTCGATGGGTCGGTACTCAGTGATGTTTTGCGGGACGTTGAGCTCGGGTCCCACACGCCCGCCCTCGCGGTTAATCGCGTGACACCGAATGCACAGCGACGAAAATCTCTGAAACCCCAAATACGTCTCGCTGCTCTCCGCCACCCCAGCCGGAACCGAGTGCGGAAACACCGTCTCATACCGCGCGATCTCAAGCACCGCGAGCTGCCACGGCCGGGGGTGCGTCTCAAGGTCACACTGATTGGACTCTCGCCACACCAGATAAAACGGCCCCGGATCCGCGCGTTGCGGTCCAATGGGATCCCAGCTTCCGGGGTGATCGAGGTCTTCAAACGCGATGTACGCGCCGCCCTCTAAGAGCCGCTGGCCTGAGATGGGCACGGTGTAGCCATCACGCGCGCGCAAAACAAAGGGCCTCTCGCTGAGCGTCCCAACGGATTCTCCCTGCAATCCCGCAGCTAAAACGCGATCGATCGCAAACCCGCGAAAGCGCTTCACCCGGTGGTAGTACCCGTCACAGTTGCTGAGCTCTTCGCTCTGAATGCGATCGCTTAGCTCGGCGAGGGTGAGCGTTCGGATGGTTCGTCCCTCAATCTTAAACTCTAACCGCGCGCTGGGGGCGCTGCTCGAGGGACGAGCATCCGGAACAGCCCCGTCGCCCATAAGCACGGGAGCGGGCTGTCTGGGGCGGCATCCGTTGTTCGCACTCACGGACGCCACAATCAGGACACGAAGGAGAATGCTCACAGCGCTCTCTTTAGTGCGATCTGGGACAAAACCCAAGCATGTAGCCGCTGAATTGGCAGTTCTCTATAAATTTTTCAGCCCGCGGCCTGTGTGATGGTGCGGATGCAATGGGACTCCGCTCCGGGCATAACAATCTTAGAAATGCAGAATTCCGAGCGCGGGCTCAGTTGACGTCTGTGTTACCGCCCAAGAGCATTGCTGGCATCTATGGGCACAACAATTCGAGTAGCGCACGTCGCTGTATGGTTTTTGAGCGATATCGTATATGAGCTAAATAGCTGGAGCGCCCCGCTCAGGCTCATACAGCGACGCGGGGACCGTCGCCCAAGCCCAGGGCAAAAAGAGCCCGTAGTACAACGTGTTGGCGACAAACCGAACCGCGTATGCGCCCTCAAAACCCAACAAAATGAAGATGTCCGCCGAAGCCCAGCAGCCGTACTGAAGCAGCACAAACCACAGGAGCCCGCGAAGCCACTTGGCCTTGGCTGGCCCGACGCCGTTCAGCGCGGGTCTCATACGGAGGGCCCCGTACACACCAATGACCAGCAACAACGACAGCTCGTAGAACAAGAACATCTTTCGAGCGTCCCGAAAGTACTCCCCCGTCAGCCCCACGGCGATGAGCAGCGTCGCTGGACCCACGAGCGCAACACCCAGCGCAGCAAGAAGCCACCTCGGCGATGTTGGCCGTGTGAGCGCGGTGCGTGAGGGGCCTTGGAGGGTTCGCTCGCAGAGCCAAAAAAAACGCGCGTCGCCTAGAATAACAAAGGGGATTCCTGCGTATACGGCCCACATCGGGTGCGCAGGAAGCATCGGAGAAGCGTTGCCAGTGAGCGTCGCATCAAGGATAATTTCTAGCAAAAAACCAAGCGAAAACACAGTCAGCGGATGTCTGCGCTGCTTGAGCACGCTCAGTATCAGGACGAGCGCGAAGACAATTTGTAGAAACCAAAAAGAGTAGGGGTTGTGCCAAGAACTGTTGACTGCCTGTTTCCACACGGGCTGTGTGTGCAAAAAGTTCGTCCAGGTGTCCAAGGGATTCTTGAGTCGGGGCGCGACGAAGGGGCATTTCGCGGTAATTCTTTCATACTTTTTTTCGCGTTGGTGTACACCCAGTGCATCATGACGGACTGTCACCGTCCCATCAAAGTTGGACTTTTTCTCTCGCTTGTCACTCTTGCTCTGTTGCCTTCGACTGCGCTCGCGCAGAACGCTGTGCGCGACGTTGGCTGGGCGATTGACCGCTTCGAACCCGCGCCTGCGGGCGACGCTTTTTTTGCAACCGAGCACCCACAGACCCCCGCGCGTGGCGCTCTCGCGCGTCCCGGTGCGGTGCACTTTGGGCTCGCGGTTGACTATTCCCGCCGCCCTTTAACGTACGGCCCCATCGACCGCACCACCGGAATGCCTGTGTTTTCAGTGATGGATCACTTCGTCGCGACGCACTTGCAAGCGAGTGCCACGGTGCACGAGCGCTTCTCGCTCAACGCGAATATTCCTCTCGCGGTGGGGATCAGCGGCGACGCAACCAGCGTGATCTCAACGGGCGTCCTCGGCGGATTTGCCCTCGCTGATCCGCGCTTGGGTGCGCGACTTCGGCTGGCCGGACACGCAGAGCACGACCCCATCTCAATCTATTTGAGTGCGCAGGGATTCGTCGGCTTTCTCAATGCATCAAAGCGCTCTCAGTTCACGACCGATGAAGCTTTTCGAGGGCGCGCTTCGTTGGTGCTCGCTGGACGTGTGGGACCGGTGCGCTGGGGTCTCACCGGTGGCTATCATGGCCGGCCGCGCGTCTCGTTTGGACCTAGCGACAACCTGGTTGTAGGCAGCGAGCTGTTCTTCAACGCGGGCGTGTCCGTCGCGCTTCTCGAAGAGCGACTCTCGCTCGGTGTCGAAGGCTGGATGCAGTCTGTGGTTGAGCGGTTGTTTCAAACGCAGCACGTGGCTGGAGAGATTTTGGCCGAGGCACGCTACCGGGTGATCCCGTCGGTTGAGCTGGCACTGGGCGCCGGTCCGGGGATCACGCGACAGGTCGGAGTCCCTGCGTTTCGTGGGATATTTAGCGTTTCGTGGACGCCGTTTGATGGATCACGTGTTCCGCTGCGAGCGACAGAAGAGCTTGATCGTGCAGACCTAGTGGGTCCGCGTGAGACGCATGATTCTCCGCGGGTGACCACCGTGACACGCGCCATCGCGCTCGCGCCCCGAGCCGAGTGTGATCTTGGTGCTCCGTGCCCCGAGGGTGCTCGTGATCCCGACGGCGACGGTGTTTTGGCGCCCCTCGATTTATGCCCCAGCACTCCCCGAGGTCCGACTCCAGATCCTTCGCGTGCGGGCTGTCCCGATGGGGATCAAGACGGTGATCTTGTCGTTGATCACGCAGACAGCTGCGTGCAAGAAGCCGCCGGAGCCCACCCCGATCCGCTTCACGCAGGTTGTCCACTTCACGATCGCGACGGAGATAACGTCGCGGATGTGGACGATCACTGCCC
>JANNCG010000074.1:0-14404 GCA_031386385.1 Myxococcales bacterium | reverse complement strand
CAGGGGCGATCCAAAAGATCTCAGAAGAACAAAAGCTCGGCAATCGCGAGCGGGGTGTCCCGCATATCTCTATCGGAACGGCGTTTTACGACCAGGGACGCTGTTTGCCCTGGTCCATGGCGACACCGTGCATCGTGTGCGAAGAGTTTTGTCCCACCGCACCAAAGGCCATCTGGGTTGAAGAAATCGACGTCGCGGCACGCGATGGGGCCACGGTCCACGTGCAGCGACCCCACGTGGATCCCAAGCTGTGCATCGGCTGTGGTGCGTGCGAGAAAGTATGTCCCGTCCAAGATCGCCCCGCAGTCTATGTGACATCCGTTGGCGAAACACGGTCTCGCACTAACGTCATCTTACTCGAGACAGAAAACTACAACCGCCGCCCATAATGTTTGAGCGATCGTCGTTGCCTTCACCGTCGAGCCTCCTCTGCACCCCTACGAACGTACTCGGCGCTTGAGCAACGAGACAGTGGCAGCGGCAGCAAGCGCGAAGACAACCCTCGCAGAGCCGCTTGTCGAGCTGTTTGTGTCGCGGCCAGGTGTGCTGCAGCGACACCCGCCCGGCTCAACACCATAGCCGCCGTCTGGGCGGCCGCCGTCCATGACGCGAGCCGTTGGTACATCGCTCACGACGCCAGAGTCCGGGTCGCTGACGCCTGAATCGACGTCGGCCATGCACGTGTTGTTTCCGGCGGCGCAAACGCTGGTCCCAGCCACAGAGGTGGGAACGCACGTAAATGCGTTTGGGCACGAGCAGTCATCGGTGCACACTTGCGAGCAAAATGGCTGGCCATTTGGGCCACGCACGCACACTCCCGTCGAGCAGTCGCCACCGCCAGTGCAGGGGTCACCCGTCCGGCCAGTGCCCATTCCCATCATCATGCCGCCACCAGGAACGCACAGCTGACCGACATTGGTATTCACGCACTGAAAGCTGTTTGGACATGGGCTCGCTCCAGAGCATGGACGCGAGCAAAAGCAATCATTCTGACTCCGGCAGACACAACGATTGCCCGCAGCGCACGGAGCGCCCGCGTTGCAAACATCTCCAACGGCTCCACCGCCAGCCATCATGCCAGCGTCAGGGATCACCATCATCATGCCTGATGGGTACAAAAAACAAACGCCGCCCTGGTCGTCAGCGCTCAAGTTGCGAGTCTGTCCGCCCGAGTACGACGGAAACATCACCGCACCCCGCACGTTCGTGTGATCGAGTCCAAGAAAGTGACCCTCTTCATGCACGGCGATCGACTGCGTGTCGACGGTACCACCCGAGCCATCACCCCAACGAAAACCAACAGCGTTAAACTGGATGTCGGCATCGATGAAATATCCAGGATTTCGCCACACCGGAGTGGTAACGCCGATCGTGCTGTTCTCTGATCCAAACTCACCGGGCCAGGTCCCTGGAGGGCCCTGAATCCAAAGCACCGAACGCTCTGCGTCGCCCGTTCGCGCACGCGTCAGGGCACTAGCCCCGCCGTTGGTCGCTCGCCACGTTGTGCACGCCGGAGCCGCCCAAGAGGCAAACCCAGCGTTGACCGCAGCGATGGCTCCCGGAGCTCCGAGCGAAGCGGGTGCGCTGTTTGCGTTGACGACATACGTGATCGGAAGCGAGCGCGGATCCCACTTCGACGCTGCAGGCGTATAAGCTTCAGATTCGAGCGAGAGCAGCGCCAATGTGCCAGCAGCAATTGCAGCCAATTTGCTAACGAATCGCATTATGGTCTCCTCGACGCGATGGCGCGAACGTCGCGCTGAATATGCTCGAGAGTCTCTGCTGCCTCACTCGGCGGATCCACCGCGGTCATGCGCCCGTTCTCCCAACGAGCAAACGTGAGCCCGCTCAAGTCACGACGAACCAGCGCGCGATCGTTTGGCTCAATCGTCACAACGTACGAGGCTTGGCTCAGAGCTGTAAGAAAAACTACGCCCGGTCCACGTCGCAAAAAAAGCACAGCGGTTTGTCCGCGAAACAGATGGGCATCTCCCGGGAGCTCGGCGCTCATCCCATCGACGTTGCCACCAAATTGACGGAGTACGATCTCGGCCTCGCCGGTACCCTTGAGGTACTCGCCGACGCGCAACCGCGTCCAGGTCACGATCATCGTGTGGTCGTCGTTCCACCCGCTTCGTTGAGAGATCACAGACGCGCGAACCACGAGGTCCGACTGCGCAGTGAGCTCGTCACGTGACAGCGGAACCACAACAGTCGCCTCCGCCACCATGGGCACACTCAACGAGAGGGCACAACAGAGTAAAAATCCCGAAAATACTCGAGGTAAACGCATTGCGAACGGACACTCCTTGAAGACGCCCCAATCACAGCACAACAGTCAGCGAGTTGTCACGGTCCGTCGTGCGTTGTCCCCAAATTGACTCGCAGCCTAGAGCGTGCTTTCCGCCACATTGATAACGTCGTTTGGTGCCAACAGAATGTTCGTTGCGCGGCCCTCAATGATGGCACCGGCAGGCACGATCGTTGTCCTCCGACGCCCATTGCAGGTCCGGATGAGCGTGACCCGATCGCGGTTCGCCATGGGAGAGAAGCTCCCCGCCCCAGCGATCGCCTGCACAATGGTCATCCCTGGCGTAAAAGGGACCGATCCGGGCCGCACAACGGCGCCAATGAGATCGATGCGCCTTGAGGTCACCTCGCGTACAAACACGCTCACCTGCGGATCGCGCAGGATGTGGCGATCACGAAGCCCATTGCGGATTGCGTCCGCCACGTTGCTGGGCAAAAGTCCCTGCACCCGAATGCGTTGAACGAACGGAAAATCAATCGTGCCATCAGCACCCACACGGTACTCTTGGCTGAGATCTGCCTCGTTAAAGACTCGAACGACGAACACATCCCCAACGCCAAGCGTGTTATCATCAGGACAGAGCGCCGGGCTCTCGAACCGCGTTACCGGCGTGCAAGTCGCACCGACCATTGAGCCGCTCAAGAGCAGACCTAAAACGGCCCTCACCAGAGAACCCATATTTTGAACTCGTTTTTTCACGCACTCATTGGTTGAGCGCACACGCTCACCAGTTCACGCGAAGGCCCAAAAAGCCCTCAAATTTGATGTAGTTCAACCCCTGCCCCGTTGGAGGAACCACATTCAACTGCGCGTCGATAAAGTTGCCCGAGAACTGCAGCGTTGCGTTGAGACCCACGATGTCGCTGAATCGATACTCGCCGAACAGCTGCGCAAGCAACCGAACACCATTCACGCGCCCCGTGGCTGCATCAACTCCAGCACCGGTCAGCAAGTTCGACCGCGCACCAGTCGGGTCAGTGCCATAGCCAAACTGAGCAGGACCGCCAGCGACCTCTCCCGACAGCTGAAAGCGCCCGCCAAAGTTATGCGTCACACCCAAGAAAATGTTGTTGCGAACGATGTAGTTGCCAATGAAAGACCCACCGATGTCGCGGTAAAAACCGCCGCGAAAGAACATCGTTGGTCCGGTGATGTACCGAATCTCTGCGTTGCCGACAAACGTCTTAATGTTGTCGCCCTGAGCATAGTACGTCCCGCCAAATCCGCCGAAGAGCTGAAACGAGATCCGCTCGGTGATTAAGCCGGTCAAACCAATTTTCGCGTTTGCGGGAAAGCCAGAAAACAGACCAGAATTGATCGTCCCAGGATTAAAATAGAAGGTCGGCGAAATCGATCCAGACCACGCCAGCGAGGTCTTCGGAAGAAAGCGCCATTTCATCGACATCCCAATGTCGTTGCCCATGTTGTTGTAGCCCTCAAACCCGGGCTCAGTGAACACAAACAGTCGATTGGTGTAGCTCGCGCGAAACTCAAAGGTCCCGCCGCCAGGGGTAATCCCAAACGCCAGCGTCGCGTTGTTTTGAATGCGATTAAACACAAAGAGCTGACCAAAATTCAGCTCAGTCGTCCCCTGCACCGCGCGCGCAAAATCGTCAGAGAACGTGAAGCTCCAGGTCCGCGACGTATTGACCGTGACGTTGATCCCAGCGTTCACACCAAGGTTTGAAGCAGACCCAACATCGCGCATACCGGCGGTGGGTTGAATGCCGAAAAAGTGGTGGTACGCAGCGGACAGGTTCGCCCGAAATGCGACGCCCTGAGGTGTCGACGGGCCGTCGGCGCGGGGGCGGTCCGCACCGACCGTTGAGATCCCAAGATTGCCGCTGATACGAAGCCTGAGTGCAGGATCGACCGGAGCGCTGGGACTTGCGTTCAACGCGTTGCTGTCGAAGCCAAACTCGGCGCCGATTCCGGGATGGAGTTCAAAGTTTCCGACGCGAATCCCACGGCCAGATGCAAGTTGACGATCTGCGAGCCAATACTGCGCATGTGCCGTCGGAGCAAAACTCATCACGAGCGCACCCGCAGCAATTGCAGAAAGTGAAATCCGTTTCATCGAAGATAGTCTCATCTAGTTCATGACCAAGTTGTCGCAACACATCTGCAACATTTACCGAATTGGGCTCAATGTTGGAGGAATGTAAACCTCAATGAGTCCTCCGCCAAACAAGTCCAAATCCTCTGCGGGGATGTTGACCGACGTACTGACGCTGAGCTCGTTGCGATCCCCAAAGCCCGCACCCTCTTCACCAACACACTGACGCGCCTCGACATCAAGCGTCTCAGCTCGTTGCCCAAAGATCTGCATCAAAGAATATTCGTGATTGCGCTGACCATCATTCGAAATGGTGGCCGCGGTTTGAAGCAGGTCCATATGATCACGCGCTGAACGAATCGCGACGTCGATCTGTGTGAGCTTGTCGTTCAAACAGTTGACGCGGATGATGTCGTGCTGCTGCTGTGCGGTATCGAGGAGCTGCGCCACGCGACGGCGTTTGCCGGACATGTCTTCAACGAGTCGAGCAGCAACGCGAAGTTGTTGCTGTGGGGTGAGAGTGGTGACATCAACCCGTCGAACTTGATTGGGGTTTTGTTGTGCTGGTGTTTGAGCTGGATTGGCAGATTGCGCCCAAGCCGCACCAAACGACACGCCAACGCTCATCACAGACACTACCGCTATCCAACGAAATACCGATCGATTCATCACTCAAAGCCTCCCCGAACAACCTTGCAGTGGTTCGAGCACATACGGAAAAAGGAGCGCGACTATTGCAGTGTGCGCTGTAGGTGTCAACGCCACATCACACCTATGTGTGTTGGTTTCCGACGATTCGTCAAAAGCCCAAAGCGAGACATAAAAGGTAAGATGCATGAATTGGCTCGCACATTCAGCGAAAATTTGTGGATCTGGAAGACAAAGCGCTCGCTGATTAGGCGGTCACGCGCCAAACCCGAAAAAACGCAAGCCCTCCGGTGCGTGTTTGTGACGCAAGCCCACCCATCAGACGACAGAATCAGCCGCCCGGCGAGAAGTTAAACGGAAAGCTAAACTCCACCGATCCGTCTGCAGGAGCGGGAAACACCAATCCACGAACGCGCTGTGAGATGCACGTGCCAACCGCTGGAGCCGCACTCAATCCACTCGTCGAAGGAGTGCCTGTCACGCGACCAGTGGTTCCGATGGTGAAGTGAACCTCAAGCCGGCCCGCCAACGTTGGATTGTTGCGAAGCTCGCGCTCGTAGCACGAACGAATACCGCCGATAGCCGCTCGCAAAACACTGGCAACGCGCCCGGCGTCAAGCGTGCCTTCGCCACCCTCTGCATCGCCGCTCCCGAGGTCTGCACGTCCACTCACGCGACGCTCAACGGTGACAACCGTTCCGGTGTTAATTTGATCGCCGCCGCCGGCCACTGCGTGTCCGCCACCAAGACCGTTACCCACTCCGCCGCCAGCGCTTGCGCCCAATCCCGTGCGGCGCAACCCGCTTCCGCCGCCACCGTTTTGAATGCCACCGGTATTTGCCAAAGCATCCACAGAGCCCTGCATCAATCCGCCTTGCGCCAAGCGGTCTTGCGCAGAGCCTCGTCCCGTGTCTGTAGCACCCGTGAGAGCGGCAAATTCAGCGCTATTTTGCAGGGCGCTGAGAGCTGCCTGCGCGGCTCGCTCAGCGGCTTGTGAGGCACGATTGGCCTGCGCAGTTTGTGCAACCGCACGCTGCTCAGCTGTTTGCTGACGAGGGCGCTCAACCGCGCGAGGAGCCTCTTGCTGCGCCTGCTGATTCGCAGGATCTGGCGCCGCCGCTGCGGCTTCAGGCTCTGGCTCTTGGATCGCCGGAGGGGTCGCAAGTTGAACCATGCGAGGATCAATCGCAAAGACATCCTCAATCATGGGATCATACAAGTACTCGACGTACGCCATGCTGCTAAACGCCGTGAGCAAGAAGAAGCTCATACACGCGTTGTAGGTCCAGTCGATGTTCTTAACCCAACCGGCCCGAATGGCAGCAGGAAGTTGCGGCTTCGGTTGCGGAGGCGGAGGTGCCACAAACTGAAACAAAAACTGCACGTCACCAATGCTGACTTTGCCGCGGCACTGCTCATTGAGTGGAACCTGCCAACCCACATTGCTCTTGACCGCTTGGCCGCTCTCTTTGAGCTGCTTCAGCGACATAACCCCTGCGGGCATCGCGATGCGACCCTCCATGGCGTCGGTAAAGTTCAACTTGTAGTTGCCGCCGACCATCTGAAAGAGCTCAAAATAACCCGGCAAACTTGGCCCCACTGCGGTGAACGTGTTTCGCTCAGTGGTCCCAATGCTCACCGTGTCGCGCGCGCGAATCACTCGCTCTTCAACGATTTTTGAGTTTTGAATCATGCCAATGCGAAGGACCTTGGGTCCTTGGGTGGTTTGCACCGCCTGCATGGCCATGGTCATTGCGCCTGGCTTGTTGCCTCGTGGAGGTTGCTGCGTCGCCATTTGATACTCCGTAAGTGCTGTAAATTCACTGTTCAAACTGCGGAAAAAGCCGACACCCAGTAGGTCTCAGAGCTTCTGGGCTCTACGGTAAAAGTAGAGCACCAACAGATCAGACAGCGCGTTCTCAACAATGTTTCAAAAATCGTCTTCGTTGTTTTGAACTTACCACTAAGTCCAAACCGCCTTGAGTGTACCCCGACCCGCTTTCGGTCGTCCAGAGGATCAGAGAGTTACTCACGCATCCTTGACCCCAGCAAGCTGCTGATCCTTTGCAGATTCGGGATTCGGGAGGTTTTCGCGGATCTCTGCAAGTTTATCGAGCGCAATCCGCGCAGGTTTTACGTGCTTGGCGCACACCCCAATCGCGGTCCAAAGTGGAATCGCCGTGACAAATCCGAGCAGCGCACACTGAATTGCCTGCGCAACGGCGCCTTGAGAGGCTCCGGTGTCAAAGCTTGAGCGCATGGTTGCGATCGCGCCCAGGAGGCCGAGAGATGTCCCAATCGTTGCCATTCCCCTCATCGCGGTAGTTGGAGGGGCGCTCATGGCGCTGGCCTGCTTCACCCGCGCAAATACGTCCTCAGCACTCGAAACAGGCTCGCGAATGACCTCGCTGATCGCCTCAGAGTTGAGCTCATCACAGAGCGCCTCGATTTGCGCCTCTTGCTTGGCCGAGACTAATTTTTGCACTAGCTTCAAGAGCGAGGCATCAAGTTGTCCGTTGATTCTCGCGCTTCGAATCACTGCACGCAGGGCAACGCTCCACGCGATAAGCGCGTAGGTCGCCTGAATCCAGATCCACACCCTAGGCCCACCCTTTCGTCGACACGGCGGGAGGCATCAAAACGGTGCGCGACGAAGGACTGCGATAATCTGCTGCAAAAAGCTGATTGGAAGCTCAAGGTATGAGTAGCCTAAGCTCGAGCGACCGGAGAGCGAGAAAGCGTACGGACGCTGAATCTCGCCTCGCACTTCGATCGTCGAAGTTGCGACGTACACACGGCGTCCGCCTTCGGTCCGAAGTGTCGCTTGCACCGGGTCCGCCGCTGGCGGCGTGGCGGGGGTTGTTCCGTCGCCGCCGGTAACGGGCGGGGCTGCTTGGGCCATTGCACCGTTGGCGAACAAAAATGCAGCCAGTCCAACCGAGCAGAGCCATGCTGAGCGTTTCATCGGAGTGTGTTCTTTCGTTGCGACTTTTGTGTAACCAACATTAGGCACCACCATCGGCGCCTCGATTTGTCGAAGGGGTAGTGCTTGTCGTAGACGCACCCGCATCGGCACCAGAACTTGCGCTCCCCGAACCGCGCGACGCTCGGCGTTGCTCTCGCTGCAAAACCGTCGTAGCGCGTGTGATTTGCGCGGCTAAACGCTCGAGTTGGGCGTTGACGTCCGCAGCCCGCGCGTGATTTACAAACGCAGGACCGAGCGCGTCGCGAAAGCGACCAAAGGACTGCTGTGACTGATTTAAAAGCGCGATCTTGCGCGTCAGGTTGTCGATCCCTTGATTTGCGATCTCACGGGCTTGTTCGCCATACAAACGAGCAAAGTTGTAGTGCGTCTCGACCATCGACGCATCAAGCTGTTGCCCACGCTGGAGCTCTGCAACGGCCTCGTCGTATCGATGTTGTGCGCGCAGCGCGTCGCCAAGATTGAGATGCGCCTTTGCCCAAGAGGGAGACAGAGCGGCAGCAGCTCGAAGATGTGAGACGGCCTGCTCAACGTTGCCCGCTTGAAGCAAATATACGCCGAGGTTGTTGTGCGCCTCGGCAAACTGCGGATCAAGCTCTGTGGCACGAGTGAATGATTGAATCGCGCCAGGCACATCTCGGTTCACTTCAATTCGCAATAAAGCGCGAAGATAGTGGGCGCGAGCATCGCTCACTCCGGGTCCATTGTTGGGGTGCGCTGGGTCCGAGCCGTTAATCAAATCATCGACGATGTAGAGCGAGTTGTCCAAACGACCGCGCGCACGAAATGCCTCTGCGACGGCGAGCTTTGCGACAACGTTGCGCTCGTCTAAACGCAAAATCGCACGTGCCTCTTCGACTGCTTGATCGTAGCGCTCAGCAATGACGAGAAGCCGAGCGTACTCAGCGCGACAGATAAAATTGCCTGGAAATCTTCTAGCAATATCAGCTGCAAAGGTCACCGCATCGGGGATCCGGCGCTGACGCACCAACAAGCGCGATCGAGCGACAAGCGCCAGCTCGTAGTCTGGTTGGATTGAGAGTGCGCGTTGGTACAGACTATCTGCTGCGGCATCCTGGCCCTGTCGCTCTGCGATAATTCCGGCATTATATGCTGCCGCGAACGCTCGGGTGTCCTCGTTGAGGGCACGCTCAAACGTCTCGCGCGCTGCTTGGAGGTTGCCTTGTTGCGCTGCCGCAAGTCCCTGGCGGTACGTTTCACGCGCGCCTGCGGACATCTCAGGTCTTGGCGGAGGCGGTGGCGTTCGAGGTCCCGCCGCTCGCGGACCGGCAGACGGTACATCGACCACCGCTGCCATCATCCCTGAATCGACTATGGTGTTGACCGGAGGCAGTTGGCTCTCGTCCGTCGGATCTGACACCGGTGGTGGCGCAGCGGTCGAGGCATCAACACCCGTTCCGCCAGATGAACCGCTGTTGTTATTGTTCGTCGCGTTATCGTTGCAGCCCTGAACCGCAGTCGCGCTGGCGAACGCGAAGCTTGTCAACAGCAACGCAATGGCGACAACTTGTGATGAATGTTGCTTACCGCTCATATCACTCTCCAACCAAGCCAGGCGTTGCGACCGCGCCCTGTTGCGTCAGCGTTGCTCCAGGAGCTTCGGTGCTGAACATATTCGGCGAGAGCACAAATCCCACTCGCTGTACCAACTGTGGCGATAATCCTCGGAGTGCAGGATCGACCAAGGCTCGGTTTTCTTCGATGCGAATGTGCTCAAGGGCCGTCGCTGCGAACTGAGTTGGGATGTTGTTGCGTCGCGCCAAGTGGATCGCAATGGCGTAGTCCTGGATCGCGAGTTTTCGCTCGGATTCAGCTTCGGTGTCGTATTGGGTCTGCACGGCGGTGGTCATTCCGTCTCGCATTTGTTGAACGCGATCACGGATCTCCTGTGCTTGATTACGTAGACGGGTCTCCAAAGCTTCGTTCGCTCCGTTGAGCCGCTCAGCAATTCGGTCCAAGCGAGTCGCGCCAGCTTCTGCTCGCGTGAGGGTCGCCGTTTGCGCTGCGGACAGCCGGAGCAGCGTTGAGATGCGAACCTCTTGCGTGGCAAGATACTCGTGTGCTTCGCCGCGGCGGACCAGGGCTCCGACGGTGTATTCGCCGCCTTGGAGATCAATGATCTCACTGGCCTGCGTGTCGATTCCGTCGAGCTCTGTTTTGAGGGCACGAATCTGGCGAGCCAGCTCGGTTCCAGTACCTTGTGAGAGCGTGCGAGTCATGAACTCTCGAACACGTACATCCACGTCTTGATAGAGCGCCTCGGCAGCAAAAGCCGCAGCGCGAGATCCTGGCGGCTGTCGAGACTGCCTAAACACGTCGGCCACTCGGCGAAGCTCACGTCGATACCCAACCTGATCGTTGTTATTTTTAAGTGACTGAGCGATGTTGTACTGCGCTTGCACATGAAACTCTGCGGTCTCAGCGCTCATCGGAATCACGCGTCGATACTCTTGAAACGATCGCACCGCCGCCATCCAATCGCGTGCGCGAAAAGGCATTTCGGCGATTCGGTACTCAGCCGTTGAGTGCTCGCGTCCCGCATCAGCGACGGGCAAAAATGCACGCCATGCATCACGTGCGCGAACCCAGTCACCGGTGTTCGTTCGAATCAACGCGATCGAAGCCAATGAGTCATGGACGTGCGATCCGTGCTCCGCAGCGCTGCCAAATCGCGAGTCCCGGACCACAGTTTCAAAGTATCGAACGGCGCCGTCATAGTCAAACGTGCGGTCTAAGTTAATGGCCGCGCGAAAGTTTGACTGCTCTAAGCTGTTGATTCGCAGCTGTCGTTCGTTCCCTTCGAGCTCGCGCTGTGTGCCGTTCACAAGGGTGTTGTTGTAATCTTGGGTGACGCGAATGTACGTCTGAGTCGCGCTATCAAAACGATTCGTTCGCTCATACGCAAGAGCCACGTAGAACAACGCCTGAGGCGCCTGCGCGTGATTGCGATTGACGTTGATGGCTTCAAGCATCACGCTCGCAGCCTCCTCGTAGAGCGCGCGTGCCGCTTCGCCGTTGGCTTGCTCAGCGCGATGAAAGACATCCAATGCGAGACGAAACTGGCGATCAGTCAGGACAGGGCGCAGTTCCTCGCGGGAAACGCCAGCACAAGCCCCTTGTGATTGTGCTTCAGCCAACGCATCGCGATCGTCGGTGCGGCCGAGCGTCAGAAGCATGTTGAACAAGTCCGCAAAGGCGGCCTGCGCAACAAGCCCATCACGGCAAAATTCACGCAGAATGTAGCGGAAAGCTTCTTCGGCTTCTTGCGCGTGACCAAATCGCAAATTCGTTCGGCCGTTGAGATAAGCGAACTTCGAGCGATACGGCGGCGCGTTGTACGCCCGCGCGGTCTCTTGAACTCGACGATCGTCGGGCGAGAGATCTTGAGGAAGTGGGCCCGGTTCTTGATAAACTTCAGCTAAACCGCGGATTGAATCCTGCTGAGGGGGGACGCGTTGAACATAAAGCACACGTGCCTCCATCAACGAACGAACCATGTCTGGGATGTTCATCTCAAGGGCGCGACCAGCGGGTGGCGCTGCGGCGGCAGTCTGTCCAGGTGTAGCAGCAGGCGTTGGCCCAGCCGGTTGCATTGGCAGCTCTTTGCACGCTTGCAGCTCTGCGCCTTGGAGAGGCGCGACCCCCGCTGGATAGCTCAGAGAACCCGCATCCACTCCCGCGCGAACCGCAAGACATGGAGCGAGGCGTCCTTGACGGACCTCTTCGACGATCGCCGCTTCAAACGACTTGATCGTCATGTACGCAGCGGCAGCGAGATACTGATCGTTTTCGTTAGACTCTCGAACATCGGCGTACGCACGCGCCGCGTCTGCGTATCGGCGGGACCAGTACAGAGCGTCAGCACGGTTGTACTTAAACTCGTAGGCGGCGTCGTCGTTTGGATAGTTGCGAATGAAGCTTGTGTAGGCGTCAACCGCGAGAGCGTATTCAGTCTGACCGCGCTGGAGCTCGCCGAATGCTCGGCTCTCGACCTCACCGCGCTCACGTGGATTGCGAGCGGGCTGGCAGATGGGTGGCGACACACCAGGGTCACGTCCTGCGGCACACACGCTGAGCTGAGCGGCACGTTGTCGGGCAGAGGATGCCCGGCGATGATGCTCGATTGCAGTGTCGTGAAGCGAGTTGCGTGCGACGGTCTCCGCGTGGCGCTGCGCGTCGGGGTGCGAGTTGTTCGCATTCCACCAAGGGGATGGATCGGTGTAGTTGCGAAGCTGATCGCGCGCTGTGATGGCTGCGTCAAACTGTCGCTGCCGCTCATAGGCGATCGCAATGTTTTCAGCGACGCGAGGGGCCATAAAGTGCAGCGGATAAATGCGCAAAAACAACTTATAAAGAGTGATGGCCTCGTAGTACTTCGTTTGTTGAAAGTAATCGTTTGCCAACTCGAGATACGCTTCGGGCGTCCACGGACGATCCTGCGGGAGGTGCGTCGGTCGACCCGCGACCGCTGTGCGCGTAGCCCCACGTTGCGGATTGATCGGGCCTGTGGCGAGCTGCGTGGCGTTGTAGGGAGAGGTGATGCGAATGATTCCTGCGCAGTCGAACGGCCGAGTGGCCTCCGCTGGAGGAGTCGCCACCGCTTCGATGATCGCCTGACACTCAAACTGCTCGTTCGATGGCAGCAAATTCCACGTGCTCTCAGAGAAGATCACGCCGATCCATTTGATGGTGTCGCCGCGGTTGCCTGAGGTCGCCTCAACTCCACCGACGTAGTCGTAGTAGTCGAGCAAGCGACCAAAGGTTGTGAGCGCACGGGGATAGCCGTTCTGCATGCGAAAAAATCCCCAGCCAATTTTGTAGAGCGATTTGGACCAAAACGGTCCGTACGCAATCGCAGCATCAAACTGGAGCCGCCCTGGTGAGTTCTCTGGCGAGACCATCCCGGGGTCTACGTCCGATTGCCCGGCGCCTGCGATGCCCGCAGCGGGTGTCGACGCGGCGTTTTGAGCGCGCTCAATCTCGCTCGGCAAGCGACGCGTCTCGCTCGATCGCATCGACGCTTCGTAGGCAGCGATTGCGTACGCGTTGCCGAGGTCCGCGTCGATTGGGGGGTTATCAAAATGGTAATCGCCAATGTAGTACCAGACCTCGGGTGCGTACCGAGACGGACGACCATTGCCACCGTTCAGCGGGACGCAGTTTTGATAGTCTGTCGGAATCGGCATCGGCTCTGTGTCTGTCGAGGTCCCGGCTGCAACCAAAGTTGCGTTGATCTCATCAGACAAGACCGACGAGGGCGTTGCTGGAGCGCCGCCGTCCGGGTCGCTATTTGAGACGGGCGCAGCGGCTACGATGGGCGTGTTGAGCTCAGCGCCAAAGGGTCGCAGAACATCTGCGAGGTGCGCGCACATCAACGGCGTGTTTTGCCCCTCCACAAGCGGAGCGCTCAAATCCATATGGGGTCGGTATTGAAACCGTGCGGGACACACGAGGTTGCGATAGGCCATGATGGCCTCGTCCTCTTTGCCCATCTCTTTGAGAACCCAACCGATGAGGTAAAAGGTCGCGTCGCGAAGCCGATAGCCCTGAAACCGACTCGCAATGTGTCGGTAGAGCAGAATCGAACAGCGATAATCTGCCGGAGGTGGCGCTGCGATGTCGTCCGCCGATTGGTGTGCGGCTTCTCGGGCCTGACGTGCGTCGTCATAGCGTTGATCCGCTTCGAGCTTCGCGTACTTTGCTTCGTCGTAATAGAGTTCGGCCAACCGAAACATCACGTCTGCGGTGTGCTCTGGGTCGCTCGGATAGCTCTCAATGAAGCGCTCGAAAATAGCGATCGCGTTGCGACGCGCTTGCGACTCGGCGGAGCGTTCGGAGTCAATCTGCCGCTCAAATCCCTGCCGCAATCGATTTAATTGATTGTCGTGTTCTCGTCGCAAAAGTCCATTGACGCTGCGACGGTACTGATCACCACGGGACGTAAAGTCCCCGATTTCTGTCTCTAGGAGCCGAAGCGCTTCGAGCTGATCCGCTGAAGGAGCCAACCGAACGCGAGTCTGCACCTGCGGTGCACCTTGCTCGAACTCTGAGAGCCCAACAGGACGCGTTCCGCTCGCATTGACCGCTGTGACCGAAGCGTCGTCAGTTGAAGACGTCGTCGCGCCGCTGGTAATGAGCAGTCCACCGCCGTCGGTGGTTTGGGCACTGGCGCTTGAAGCACAGAGTGTTGCAGTGAGCAACGCAAAGGCAGCAGCGAGCCAAGCCAATCCGTGACGCTCGGCAGGACGCTGATCAGTAGCCGTAACCTTTATTATTGCCGAGTTATTAATCGCGCGTGTCATAGCGATTTTTCCTAAGAATTCTCTAACGACCACCGGCTGCTCCGCCCATCGTGCTTGGCTTACCAGACGGACTGGTAGCGGGG
>JANNCG010000187.1:0-9165 GCA_031386385.1 Myxococcales bacterium | reverse complement strand
GCCGAGGGAGGGCCAGCGTCGTGAGGCGAGTCTCAACTGGGCGTGCCTGGCAAAGCCCTCGAATACGCCACTGGAGCGCGTAGACTGATGGATTTTGCTCAACGTAAGGCACCCCTTGCGGTCCTCCACCCCCCGGAAAAGTGATTGACTCGACTCGGGGCGCCATCGGGGAGAGCCCAGTCACCTCAACGGTCGCATTGGTAACCCTGGGGCCAAATTCCGCGCCGAAATTGACTTTGCGGCCGGTGTTGAGCTGCTGAGACATCGGCGAGACGATTCGAATTCCACACTCGTCTAGGAGCGGAGTGGGCCTCGCTGCGGGTGCAAACTCAGGCACCACCATTGGTGTACACATGATCCCCGAGTCTGCGATAAACGTATCAACCTGAGTGGGCACATCCGAAGGGACATCCAGCGTGGGGATGTCCC
This sequence comes from Myxococcales bacterium, assembly GCA_031386385.1. Lineage (GTDB taxonomy): Bacteria > Myxococcota_A > Polyangia > Polyangiales > JANNCG01. The sequence continues at coordinate 8,736 of JANNCG010000187.1, read as the reverse complement.
TCACAATGTCTCCAGGCACATCATTGATGGTCGCGTCCGCGTCTGCACCGGTGGCATCGGGCACGTTCTCAACGCAGCTTCCAGCGTTAGGCGCGCTGCGTGAATAGCGGTACCCCGAAGCGCACTCATTGGTCGCCTCGGCGCACGCTCCAGTGCTCGCGCCCTGTGCAAAAAAGCATCGCGCTCCAGGACCGCTGCTGTTGCACTGCTCGCTCAACGTGCATGTGTACGAAGGACGCGAGCATGCCGCGAGAAACGCTAACGCCCCGAGTGAGACAAGCAGTGAAATTGGCTTAAAATGCACCGAACACCTGCAATCCAGCATCATTGGATGAAGCCGTGACGGCGATCACCGGGGGCTGTCGTCGCGTGGTGCGTTGCTGCAGTGAACTCTCTGTGCGCCCGCCGCCCGTGGCTAGGCCGATGATTCCGGTGATGATTAACCCACCCCCTGCTGCGAGCATCCCAATCGCGAGGGGTGTCATCACAGAAGCTGTGTCACGCCGCGAGTTAAACTCAGACTCGTTGCATGGCATGTTCGGTCCGCCGATACACGTTGAGGCATCAGGACGAAGGACCAAAACTACCGCGCCGCCAGCGCCCACCGCTCCACCTGCCCCCATCACGATCCACGGCCAAATGGGGCGGGGAGGTGGCGGTGGGGGAGAAGGCACGATCACTGGGCCGGAGGCGGTACGGGTGGTTGCAGTGGTGGTTGTAGCGGTCGTTGCTGTTGCCGTACTGGCAGCAGCCGCGGTTGCAGTCGCGATGCGCGCTTCAATCGATCGCAGCTGTGTCTCGACCTCTTCACGATTTGGGATCTCGCGCGCGGTGTCTAAATATCGCCTGAGCGCAGCGCGCGCATCGGAGAGTCGGTTGAGTTGATCAAATGTCTGAGCGATGTTCATCAAGAGCTCGGGCTGCTCGCTGTTGATGTAGGCCTGTTGGTACAACCGCAGAGCGCTCTCGAAATCTCGTGCATCAAAAGCGGCAGTCGCTCGTCGAAAGAGCGCCCGAGTCTCTTCGGCGGTCTGCGCTCCCTGTGCGTTCGCCGTGGCTTGAGGTCCTGTGGGGCTTCGCTGTGCAAACGTCGTAGCGGGAACCGTGAGAACAGCACCCAGCAAAGCCGCGTGCAAAACGGGGCGTTTGTGGCATCCAATAGCAATAAACTGGCGGATCATTTTGAAGGGACCGCAGTAGAACACAATCAGCCGCCAACGTCGAGTTGGCCGGAGAATCTCGTGGCGCGCAGTGTTGGTTGCCTAGCCAAATTACCCAGCGCGATCAAGTGACTGAAGATTCACCTTCGGCACGTTGCGCGTGACCCAACAAAAACCGCGCCAGGGCCTCGGCTTTGGGGACGAGAGAAGCCAGCTCTGCGTACTCGTTGAGCGTGTGAAATCCCTCGCCGCGGACACCCAGAGCGTCAATCGAAGGCACTCCCACACTGGCAGTTGTAGACGCGTCACTGCCGCCACCCACGAGCGCGTTTTCGCCGTCGCCAAGCCCCACTTCGCGCTGACATCGTGCGTAGCGCTCTCTCAACATCCCACTCGCCGCGGTCTTCTCAAGCGGAACCCTTCCCGCCGTCCACTCAATCTCAATTTTGGTCCCCTCGACCGGACACTCATTCGCGAGGCGCTGCAATTGCTCACGAAGCCAGCTTTGCTGTGCGCTCTCAACGTAGCGAAAGTCCACCATGGCCGAAGCTTGATCGGGTACGGTGTTTTTAGACGTCCCGCCACGGATCACTCCGACGTTCACCGTGATCCCGCTGGCATAGTCTGTAAGTTGTTGTGCTCGGTCGATCCATCGCGACAGCGCCCAGATCGCGTTTTTGCCCCGATCATGTGCGTTGCCGGCGTGTGCGGCGATGCCCCGGGCGGTGACCGTGAGGCTACCGGTCCCTTTGCGTGTAGTGATGATTTTGTCGTGGATGCGGCCCGACTCAAACACCAGCGCGGCGTCCGCGCCGAGTGATTCGCGCTGCAAAATATCCGCACTTTCGGGAGATCCTACCTCTTCATCTCCGACGATTACCCACGACCAACGCAGCGGATGCTGTCCCTCGTTGAGCCCCGCCTCGATCGCTGCTCGTAGCCCCCACGCGCACACAATTAGCCCTCCCTTCATGTCCAGGACTCCCGGCCCCCGCGCTCGGTCTCCGTCAAGCTTCCACCCCGCAAAAAGCTCTCGCGGAAACACCGTATCAATATGCCCCACCAGCACCACCTCTGCGCCTCGGTTGAGACCCATCTCAGCATTCGTCTTGCGCGGAGCATCGCGGTACACGTGCGTGGTCCCATAGCGAGGGTTTGTGTGTTTCTCATGGTCCCACTGCGGCAAAACGTATTGGTGCAGTAGCTCGCCAGCGGCGCAGACCCCGTCCCGATCTTCTGTGAAGCTCGACTGCTCAACCAAATCTCTCCACGCGGTTTGCATTGAGGGTTGCTGCTCTCGCAACCATCGCGACGCTTGCAAACACGCGACCGACAGTCTCTCTACGGAGCGCACTACTCTGTCTCGCTCGGATCCGGCGGAGGCATAGGTGGTGGCATCATGCTGACCTTCATCAAGCGCCGATCGAGCTCTTCTCGAAGGCCCTTGAGGTCAAACCGCTCAAGCTTGCTGCCGTCAGGGCGGGCGTAGAGATCTTTAACAATCTCGTCCGCCTCGGTGCGGCCCCGAGCGGTGAGCTTGAGAATATATGCCAGCGAAAAGAGTGCTGCGTCTTCACGTTCAGTGCGGGCACCGTCGACCAGAGACACCCAAGAGGCTACGGCATAGGCGTACAGACGCTCACGGCTTGAGAGTTTTTGAGTCTCGACATCATCAATCGCAATCCCGTCGCGAATGGCCTTCTCAATTTCTTCGACTTCACCCAGTGAGAGACCTTCGTCGATGGCCGCGCGCGCGATCGCATCGACCTCTGGGGGTTCGAGGTTTCCGTCCGCGCGTGCGACGGCGGCGAGGAGAATAAAAACTTCACGGGGAAGAGGTTGTTGAGCCATCAGTGTCCGCTCTCAGATCTTCGCCGTTTGTACCACATTTGCACCCAGTACGTCCGCGCTCATAGCTTTGTTGTCACCGGGTTGATCCGCTTTGGGCAAGTGACAGAATCCCGCCTCGTTTAGCCGCTAATTTGACGCGGCTCTGCTTTTTGATGCACCCAGGGCTGCAGCCTACAAGGAGCCTCTGTTGAAGACCACCACTCTGAAAAACATCCCAGTAGTCCTCGGCGACTACACAAGGGTCAGTGACGACGCCAACATCTTGGTGCAGCGTATGGATTTTCCGCGAGCGCTCAACATTCTGCAGCGCCGAGCGCCAGACCATCGGCGGTGGCGCTGGGCCTTTCGACGGATCACCTCGGGGGTCAACGTGCGCCTTGATCAGTCGCGAAAGCGTTGGATGCAGGGCGGGCTTGATGAGCTTGTCTCGCTCGTCGATGACCGCTGGCTGCAGCGTGAGCTCGCGATCGACTATCGCACAGGGCTTGGAGTGGACACAGAGCTGTGCGCGTTGCCAAGGTATAGCGCTCGAGATCTCTGGAGAATCGCAGAGCAGTATGGTCTTCCGATGGAGTACCTGTCGCACGTCACAACGCTGCCCAAATTTATCGACGCGCCGATTGATACCTCGCGCGTGGTGATTGACTGTCGTCGAACCGCTGAGGCTCATCGCGATCAAGCCCGGCAAATGCTCGCCGGAATCGCTCCGTCGGAGAGTGTTCCGCTCGTGGACCAGCTGCAACGCGTGGCCGCGGACGCACAACGCGATGCCGAAGCTCGCTGGCGTGCGTTGGGGCAGCGCCTCGTCCACGGCGCCACCGCAACGCGATAATCCCCTCCCGATTGCTACTCTACAGCCGCTTCGATCATCCCGGCCCCAACAGTGGCATTGCTCGACTCATCGACCAGAATAAAGCTGCCCGTCGTGTGGTTGTCTTCGTAGCGATCAACACACAACGGAACCGTAGTTTTGAGCGTAATTTTGCCCAGATCATTGAGCATCAAGCGGTCTGCTGCGCCGGTCTGTTCCATCGTTTGGACATCGAGCTTGCTCTCAATCGAGGTGACCATCGCGCGAGCCCATCGGGTGCTCTGTTTGATGGCCACCATGGTGCGAGCGGTTAACGGTCGCTCGCTCATCCAGCATACCGTCGCGCGAAAGGTCTGTGTCACCGTGGGCTGATCGTTGGGCTTTGCAAACAGGTCGCCGCGCGAGATATCCAAGTTGTCTTTGAGCTGAATGGACACGCTCATCGGCGCGGTAGCTTTTGCCAGGCGAACACCGTGCAAATCAATCGAGCTGATGGTGGTTTTGTGCCCCGCGGGGAGCACCACAATCTCATCCCCTTCACTAAACGAGCCGCTCGCGATCTGCCCAGCGTACCCGCGATAGTCATGGTGCGCGTCGGTCTGCGGGCGAATCACCCACTGGACCGCAAAGCGTGGGTGCGCTTGCAAATGAAGTGCTTTGAGCTGCACGTTTTCGAGATACTCAAGCAACGCGGGCCCCTGGTACCAAGGAGTCTTGTCGCTCTTGGTCACCACGTTGTCACCGTGCAACGCGCTCAATGGAATCGCCGTAAAATCCTTCGCGTTGATCTTCACACACAGCTCTTTGAACTGCGCTGTGATCTCGTTAAAGCGCTGCTCGCTCCAGTCCACCAGGTCCATCTTGTTGACCGCCAGCACGAGCTTCTCGATCCCGAGCAAGTTTGAGAGCGTCGCGTGTCTGCGGGACTGCTCAACGACTCCGTGGCGCGCGTCGACCAAGACAACGGCCAGATCTGCGGTGCTGGCGCCTGTGACCATGTTGCGTGTGTACTGCACATGTCCGGGGGTATCAGCGACGATGAACTTGCGCTTTGGCGTGGCAAAATAGCGGTAAGCCACGTCGATGGTGATCCCTTGCTCGCGCTCTGCACGCAATCCATCGGTGAGCAGTGCGAGCTCGGTGCGATCAAAACCGCGCCGTCGTGAAGCCTCTTCAACCTGCGCGAGTTGGTCTTCAAAAATTCCCTTTGCGTCGAAAAGCAACCGACCAATCAGGGTGCTCTTGCCGTCATCAACGCTGCCTGCGGTCGAAAATCGAAGCAGTGAAAGTCGGGCATCGTGTGCAAAAACCTGTGTCATCAGAAGTATCCTTCGCGCTTGCGATCTTCCATCGCGGCTTCAGAAAAACGGTCGTCTGCGCGTGTTGCGCCGCGCTCGGTGACTCTTGACGCTGCGACCTCGTCGATAATCTCGTCGATGGTTTTTGCGTCTGAGCGCACAGCGCCAGTGCATGTCGCGTCCCCGACGGTACGAAAGCGCACCGTCGCGTTGAAGACCGTCTCGGTGGGCAGCAGTTTGATAAAGTCCGTGATGGCGTACAGCATTCCATCTCGAGAAAACACTGATCGATCGTGAGAAAAATAGATCGACGGGATCTCAAGCTTCTCTCTCTTGATGTACTGATACACGTCCATCTCGGTCCAGTTTGAGATCGGAAACACCCGCAAGTGCTCGCCCTTTTTCACCCGCCCGTTGTACAGCGACCACAGCTCGGGCCGCTGGTTTTTGGGGTCCCACTGACCAAACTCGTCACGAAACGAAAAAATTCGCTCTTTCGCACGGGCTTTCTCTTCATCGCGGCGCGCACCACCAAAACATGCGTCGAACTGGTGCTCTAGAATGGCGTCTAAAAGCGTGGCTGTTTGCAGGCGATTGCGTGACGCACGAGGACCGGTCTCTTCGGTTGAGCGCCCCGAGTCAATGCTGGCCTGAACGCTCGCCACAATGAGCCGCTCGTTGAGCTCTCGCATCCGGGCGTCGCGAAAGGCAACCACCTCTGCAAAGTTGTGACCCGTGTCCACGTGCATCACCGGAAAGGGAAACTTCGCGGGCCGAAACGCTTTCTCAGCGAGACGCAACAGCACGATGGAGTCCTTGCCGCCTGAGAAAAGCAGCACCGGCTTCTCTCTTTCTGCGGCCACTTCGCGAAAGATAAAGATCGCCTCGGCTTCTAAAGCCGTCAGGTGATCAAGGTCGTAAGAATCGTCCATGGCGGATGTTTACTCCGAATTGGCAACGGAGGGCGAGAGGTCTTTCGCACTTTGCCTAAGCGCCCATGATAGGCTTCGCAAAGAAGCCAACTTGAACGGAAACGACGGACGATCACCCAACCAAGCCCCTCAAGGACCGCTTCCATTTGTGTGGGAAGATCCAGACCAACAACGCGCTCGAGCGCTGCAAGAGCGCAACGAGCTGTTGATCAAAGCTACACCAGAGCACGAAAAATCTGTTGCGGTTCGAGTTGCCACAAGCGCCCCCACGTTTGAAGCGAAGTTTCCGCAAGAGCGCTTTATGGGCATCATTATGCTCCCGGGGATCTTGTATGCCCTCTATTACAGTCTGATGTTTGGTGCCGTCGCGGTAGGGGCGTTCGGAGTGACGGCTGCAGTGCTGTTGGCGCTGCTTGCGCTCAGCGCATTTGCTCTGTTGGCCGTGGCCGTCAAGAAGATCACGTTGAGGCCGGGGCTCAGGCTCGATGCACAGGGACTGCACATCACGGGCAAGCGCTTTATTTTTTTTGAAGGACACATTGCGCTTGAGAATATCCAGGGATTTTCGTGCAAAGTGGTCCGCCGATCGATCGACAACTCTGAGTCTTGGCGCGTGAACGTCCAGCTGGCAAATGGTCGTGAGGTCTTCTGCGGTGCCTCAAAGACGGGTGACGCTGCGCAAGAAATTGTGAGCGAGCTGCAACAGACCCTGCTCGTCATTCGCGGCCAGCACGCGGGCTACCGAGTGGGGACGTAAGGGGTCTAAGCTTAAAGTTCTCGAGGAGCGAAACGAAACGCCTCGGCCGGGATCGGCGCGCCATAACTTCGTAGTTGTTGTGCTCGCGTCACAACCGCGGCGCCTTCAAGCAAGTTGAGAGCAATCTGCACCACACTTCGGTTCGCCTGTTCGTGCAAAAAGCTGCCCTCGGTCCAGCGATTAAACGCCCCCATCGCGGGACCACACCAGATCTGATAGTCCATCGTGCGAGAGGGCTCTCCATCGATCGCCCATCGCGAGGCTTTGCCAAGATACCAGCGAAATACCAGCGCCATTTGATGCTTTGGCTCGCGCTCGGCTTTTTGCAATTCGTCCTGATCACGGCGCGCCCAAAACGCGCGAGTCTCGGCCCAAATCTCTGTCAGTGGCGCGCGAAACACGTCGCGCTCAAGCTTTGTGCGCGTCTCTTGGGCGATGGCGTCAAGAGAGTCGTACTGCGTGTAGATCTCGTAGAGCTTTTGTGCACGAACGCCAAACATGGTCCCGCGCTTGAGCACCTGAACGTTGACTCCAAGCTCAAACATGTCCGCAGCAGGCGCCATGATCACATCCGCGACGTCGGCTTTGGCCAGCAGCGTTCGCCCTGCGCTTGAGAGCCCCGACTCGTTTGCGGCTTGGTTAACCGTTCCGGTGAGAACATACGCGGCTCCGAGGGCAAACGCGGCGGCGATGGCGCTAGGCGTCCCCAGGCCTCCTGCGGCCCCGACGCGAATGTTGCGCGCGAACCCATACTTGCGCATGAGCTCATCGCGAAGCTGCAAAATAGTTGGAAACAACGCGGTCAACGGTCTGTTGTCTGTGTGCCCACCAGAGTCCGACTCAAGCGTCACGTCCTCGGCGACGGCGACGAACTTCGCGATCCGCGCTTCGTCTGCGGTGATGAGGCCACGGCTTAAGAGCGACTGCAGCATATCGTCGGGGGCAGGGCCCATAAACCGCGCGGCCACCTCGGGTCGCGAAATCTTCGCAAAAATCCCGCGCGGACGATGAATCTTGCCGTCGGGTGTTTGTGTAAGACCCGCTACCGCGCAGCGCACAACCGCCGGGGTCAGCCCCATAAACGCCGACGCGCTCACCAACGGAACCCCCTTGCGAATCAGCAAGTCCGCCACTCGCTCTTCAAGCGCGCTCTCGTTGGGCGAGTGAATCAAGTTAACGCCCCACGCGGTGCTGTCGGTTCCCGTTCCGAGTGTGGCGCACAGCTCATTGACGGAAGCCTCAACGCGCTCGTACGACAGTCCCGCCGCGCCGAAAAACCCCAACATCTCAGCGCGGGCCATCGCTTGAACCATCGCGACGGTTGCGATTCCGTTGGCCATCTCGCCGGCGATGTACGCAAATCTCACGCGATGGGTCTCGTTAAACGACCGATCACCAAGCCACTCTGGATAGAGCGCCGGTAGCGTCCCGAGCAGCGTTGTTTGCGCACCCTCAACTGGCGACGCCGACACGGTCCCGCCCTGTGCGATGCCCACCGCACCCGAGTGCGAGTCTGCCACAATATGAATCGGCTCACGCACCCGCTCAATCAACGCTGCCATGCTTTGGTAGTCAAAACACGGCAAGCTGTCTCCCTGTGTCCAATATCCTGCTGCTCTGTGTGTGCTCATAAAACTTCTGTCTTCACCGATACCGTTGTTGCGTACGCCGTCATAGCCTCGATGACACTTTGTGGCGCTTGTACCAGCTCAATCAACACGCCTTCACCACTGAAGGGCAGCTCTTCGCTCCCTTTGGGGTGAATAAAACAAACGTCAAACCCTGCGGCGCCTTTGCGCACACCTCCGGGCGCAAACCGTACTTTGTGTTCTGAGAGCCACTGTACCGCCGCCTGAAGGTTGTCGACCCAGAGCCCAATGTGGTTCAACGCAGAGGCCAAGCCCAAGGTGCACGAGCCTGCGCTGAA
>JANNCG010000033.1:0-7957 GCA_031386385.1 Myxococcales bacterium | reverse complement strand
CAAATTGCCCCACCAAGTGGCCCACAAGACATCGGCGCGCAAGCGAGCCGTTATGGCCTGGCTCCACGTCCCAACTGGCGACCTTCGACCAATCCACCTGTTGCTCCACCAAGTGGTCCGCAAGACATCGGCGCGCAAGCTCGACGTTATGGTGGTCCGCCCCGCCCGATGACACCAACAGCACCGACAACTCCTCCAAATGGCCCCAACGACCCAGGCGCCGCAGTGAGTCGCTACGGCGCTCCGAGCCCCATCGACGAGCTGGCCTAGAGCTTAAGCAACCCGTGCAAAGCCCCATCCTCGGTGTCGATCCTGGCACACACCACTGCGGCTGGGGCATCGTCGCCCGCGACGGAACACGTTTTGTCCACATCGCCCATGGCGTGATCAACGCTCCGTCCAAAGAAGCCATGCCCGAGCGACTGCGGTTCATCGCCGACGCCATGGGGGTCATTGTCGCGATGCACAAGCCACAATCCGTAGGAATTGAGCAGGCATTTGTGCACCTGGACCCCAAAGCTGCGCTCGCCATTGGGCACGCCCGTGGAGTGATTATGGTCGAGTGTGTCCGCGCAGGAATGCCCGTGAGTGAGTACGCCCCCACAGTGGTCAAACGCGCCGTTGTTGGGACCGGTCGTGCTGATAAAATGCAGGTCAACGCGATGATCCGCGTGCTGCTCGGGTTGACTGAAATCCCCTCGCTGGACGCCAGCGATGCGCTCGCGGTGGCTATCTGTCACAGCGGAGCGACACAGTTCTCGTCGATCCTTCAAGCGGCAAATCCCACAAAATCATCTGCAGAATCCACACTGCTCAAATTATGGAAGCCCAAACGCACACGCTCTTCGCGGCGCAGCTAAACAAAGTGTATCGTGCGCCTGTCGGTGCATTGGTATGGCTCAACTCTCACGATTATTTGCGCTCTCGTTGCTGTCGTTGGCCTCGGCCCAGTGCCGCCCGCGCATCGGTCCGCAGCAGTTTGCTCCCGTTCGGTCGTCACACTCATTGCGACTGCTCACCGATTCTGACACCGTCACCGGCGCAGCGGCGAGCACTGTTGAGCTCTACGTGGGGACCCATCGCGGGGTCCTTCGCTATCCGTTGACCGGCACAAGCGAGGCCGTTCGCAACACGGTCGCGCAGGGGCTCCCGGATGATCATGTAGACGCTATAGCGGTATCTGCCGAAGGGGTGGCGTTTGCGGCCACCAGCGCGGGGGTTGCTCGATTGACCGGCGATCGCTGGGAGCGCACCTCAGGTCCGCAGCCCAACGTCGGACGCCCGACGGCCATGCTCGCGCTCTCTCGCGGCAACCTCTTGCTTGGCGGCACCACAGGACTCGCCGAGTATCGCGACGGCGTGTGGAACTCACTCAGCACCGAATACCAAGTCACTCACCTCGCATTTGACGGCGAAGGCGCGCTGGTGAGCACCGCGACCTCGGGGCTATTAGCGCTTGGACGCGATCACTTGTCGGGCGAAGATCACTCGCCCACCTCTGGGATCCCTTCGCCGTTGATTCGCTCAGCGGTGGCCATTGAAGGCGGCAAAATTTGGGCGCTCGCGCAGGACCCCTCAGGGGCTCGCCTTGCGTACTACGACGGTCATCGTTGGTATGGGTACACGCATCGGCATTTGCGAAGTGAGTGGTTGGCGGTGGTTCCGTCGCGGGATGGACATGGGGCTTCGTTGTTGGTGCAAGGTCGGTGGTTTGATATCAGCGCGAGCACGTCACACAACGATGCTTCACTTGAGCCGATGAGCATGAGCGAGCCCGATCAAGCCCAGCGCTTAAACCTTCGCGCTGAGCCCATCGGCGGCAGTGGGAGCAGCGCTGAGCCAGCTGCGCAAGCAACCCCCGCCGCAACGCCAGCCGCAACGCCCAGCAGCGGTTCGGACATGTCCTTTGGAGCAGACGAAGCAGAAGCGACACCCGCAGCACAGCCCGCAACAAGAGCCACCGCACATCGACGTGTGAACGCCATTGAGGTCCCCGATCCGATGGCCCCAGCAGAGGCACCCACCAGCACTGCGCCTGAATTTGCACAGGCTCCTATGTTTGCATTAACCCCTACCAACGTTGCGATGCCGACGGACTCCATGGGGATCTTTGTGGATGGGCCGCGCACGTGGGTGGCGCGCGAGGGCAAAGGCGTCACGCGTGTGACCGGGGGCGAGCCGAGAGATTTTCGGATGAAAGATCTCAATCGGTTTCCACGGGGTTTGATGTTTGCGACGGGCGCCGAGGGGAGCACTTGGTTTTTATCGACGGACAACCATTTGCTTGGGTACGACGGTCGCAGCTGGACACGAAAGCCCTTTCACGAGCTGCTCGCGCTGGATGAAGAGACACCGAGTGACGCGGCGGCGATGGCGCAGAGTGTTCCACTCGCGTTGTGGGCGCGAGGGACGGTGAGCGTTGCGCTGGCCCGGTCTGCGCCGGACAAGCTGGTGATCTTTCGCTTTAACGATGGCGCTTTTCAGCCTGTAGCCACACGCAGAATTCGCATCGGCCGAGGAGCAACACTCGACGCCAGCTGCATCGCGGTCGATCGCAACGGTCGCTATTGGGTCGGCATTTCTGTCACTCGCACGACGCCAAACGGACCCGCGACACGCACTCGCGGCGCAGTCTTAATCGACGGAAACCTTCCTCGTGTGGTTGAGTTTCATCAGTCCGTCAGGCCCCGAGCCACCAGCGCTTCAGTGCAGGCTCCGGACAACCTCACGAGCCTTGAGTTTGACAACAACGGGCTGCCTTGGTTTTCGGGCGTCGAGGGTGCGATCACCATTGCCTTCACCGACACACGGCATCCAGCGACGGTGCGTGTGTATCGTGAGCAGCAGGGCTTGCGCGGAGACCTCGTCAACGATCTTGTGCGTGGTCCCAGTGGCTTTTTGTATGCTTCGACTCCCGAGGGATTTGGCTCATGGGATGGCCGCACGTGGGATTTTCACATCACCGGCGCGCGGGCAATGAGCGCTGCGATCGGCCTCGCTGGAGACGCAACGGCGGTGTACGGAATCGGTCCGCGCGGCGCGTGGATTTTTGACAGCAACGGCGGCCGACCCATTGACGGGATCACCCGCGCAGGGGCGGGTGCGTTGAGCGACGTCGCAGTGGACCTTCAGGGGCGCGTGTGGATGCTTGGAGAAGAGGGGCTACTATTGTTTGATCCCGCAGCGGCACAACGCGAGGCCGACGCGGCGAGCAGCGGTGGTGCAGCGAGCACCCCTGAGACAACGACTCACTGAGCGAGGCGGGGGATATAACACTGAGCCAATGTGTCAACGTTGTCAGTGGGAGTGACAACGTTGACATGTCGTTGATGATCGATGTGTCGGCCTCACCCAAGCTTGGCGAGCACCTTCACGAGCAGCGGAATTTGATCCGCACGAATATGTGACAACGACAGCTCGTGCCCGCGCTCAACCACGGTGATGTTGTCCAATGCACTCTCTTTGGCGAGCGCTTTCGCAATCGCGCTGGCGGTGGGACCAAGATGTGAAGGAGTCTGTGATTTGCGACGAAGCACGCGCAGCTCTATACGAAGCTCGCTGACAGTGACCTTCTCCAACGAGAGCGTCTGCTTTTTGTCCTCACGAACTACCGCGTACTTTTGCTTCGCGAGGTCAAGCTTTGCAGGCGTCTCAGGCGCTACCCACGTCTCGCCCTGTTTGTGCGCGATGGCCTGTGCTCGAGCGTCTGCGACCTCGTAGGCGAGGGTGATCTTCGACACAGTGTACTTGGTCTGCTCATCGGGTGATGAGCGCGTCGCGACGTTCATGTAGCGCAGCGCTGTGCGATAGAGCTCGCCAGTGTGCTTCTTCAGCCACTCGGCTGCGGTGGGAGTGTCGTCTTCGAGCAAAAACAATCGCTTCTCAACGACAATCGCAGCGGCCTCCCAGAGCCGATCCCAACCTCGCTGCGCGTCGGTCTTGGCGTCTTCGACCTCAAGCATCAAGCGAGCGTACTCAGTGCGGGCTTTTGCAGGCAGCTTCAAGGGCACCGTTTTGTTGGGCGTCTTAGGCGTCGTGGGAGCCTTAGGTTTTGTTGCGGGTTTGCGCATCTTGCCCTTCTTGCCCTCAGCGGGGCGACGAGTTGCCATGCGCGCGATTTTGCACCAACCCAATGACCGAAGACAAATTTGCAGCAGTGCAGTTTATCAGCGATCAGCTAACCTCAGAGTCAACGATGGACGTCCGCGAGGTTTTGAAAGTCGTCAACGAAATGCTGACCGAGCAAGTGATCGACGCCTACGCTATTGGCGGGGCAGTAGCTGCGTCGTTTTATCTTGAAGCGGTGTCAACGTTGGATGTCGACATCTTTCTCACTCTGCGACCAGAACCTGGACGACTGCTGCTCTCACTCGACACGTTGTACGCATACCTCAAAGCCCATGGCGGAGTCGTTCAATCCGAATACGTCGTCATTGCCGACACGATAGTTCAGTTTCTTCCACCCAACTCGCCACTTGTGCAAGAAGCGCTTGAGCACGCTGTCGAGCACGAGCTCTTCGATGTGGATGGCAAGAGCGTCAGGGTGCGTGTGTTCACCGCAGAATACTCAGCCGCGATTGCACTCGAGACGGGACGCCCCAAGGACAAGCTTCGATTGCTTCAGTTTGTGCAGACCGAAGGAGCACTCGACCGTCCGCAATTTGACGCGCTCGTTGCACGACATGCGCTACATGATCGCTGGAGAGAGTTTGAACAACATTTCTTGGACTCGCCATGAGCAAGGATTGGTTTGAGCGAGCGATGGATGGCAAAGCGGCGCTACGAAAAACGCTGACTCAGTTGCCCATAGGACAAAAGCTATCGATGGTTGAGCAGCTGTCTGAGCGTGCGCTATTGTTTCGCAAGGACACCTCGAAGCCAGTGTCTGCGCAACCGTGGGCGATTCCTAACAGCTGGCAGTGGATACGATTGGCGGACGTGGCGACGATTGTTAGCGGTGTCACTCCGAGCACGGATCACCCTGAGTATTATGGGGGCGATGTGCCGTGGGTTCGCATCGCGGATATCACTCGCACAACAGATATCTACCTCAGCCACACGACGCGCACGCTCAGCCAACTCGGTGTGGCACACACGGGGGCGCGTGTGCTCCCGGCAAACTCGGTGCTGTGGAGCACGCGGGTTCCGATGGGGCAGGTAGCGATCGCGAAGGTGCCAGTGACGATTCACCAGGGAGTGAAAGGGCTGGTGATTGCAGACGGCGTGCTGCCGGAGTTTGTGTACTACTATCTCTTGCGCGCGCAAGAGTTTGTCGAGCCGCTTGCAACTGGGCCCGTGGTGCGAGAGATCACAACGGCCAACGCGCGGAGAATGCCCTTTCCGATGGCGCCGTTGGCGCAGCAGCAGTGGGTCGTGAGAGAGATCCAGCGTGTGTTGGCAGAGCGCAGTGTGGACACACACGAGGTGCTTCTCGCAGCGTTTGCGGCTAGCTAGTACCACGTGCACCGCGCGCTGCAGCGCATCCTTCGCCCCAACATGTCAACGTTGTCACTCAGTGTGTCAACGTTGTCACTTGAGCGGGAGTGCTTTGAGAGCCGCTTTGCCCTCTTTGCTCTGCACCGTGAAGCGCACCGCACGACACTGAGTGCGATCGACAAGCCCCTGCTTGGTCCGCCCAAGAAGCCCGGCGAATTTATCAAACGTCACATCGTCAGTAGTCTCGTTGTTTTTGCGCCGCTCGGTCAAAAAGCTCTCGAACACTTCTTTCCAGTGCGCTTGCTCTTCGGCCATGTTGGCAAACACTGTGAGTCCGTTGGCGGTCGCAGCAGCGATAAGCTCTTGCGCGTTGATCAATCCCGATCCACCCGGAACAGGCGGAGGCGGTGGCCTCGGTGGACCTCCACCAGGCATCGAGGGAGTGGGTGGCCGGGGTGCCCCATTGGGCGGTGGAGGCGAGAACATCGCGGCCATCGCAGGATCCCCAGCACTGCCGTCAAGGAGCTTACCAATGTCTTCAACGCTCGATCGCGGAGCCGCACCCACGCGCTTAAACTCGGCCTTCATCGCGGACTCAAAAGCCTCGTTGATCGCGAGGGCTAATCGACGCGAACCACCACGGAGCTTCAGCGGATCAAGGCGCTCAATCTTTTGTCCCGCGAGCAATTTGAGCATCGCACGCAAGCGTCGATCAGGGTCGTCGTGCTCAACAAAGAGCCACAACATCGCGAGCAAGAAGGCAAAGACACCCATACCAATGAGCGGCGCCCATTTGATTTTTTTCGCCAGATCCGTCGGTGGATGCAGCAAGAAGTCACCCGGAAGCGCGGGCCTTGGGCGAGCGACGACAAACCCTCCGCCACCGAGGCCGACCATTCCTGGGATCTTCGCAAACACGGCGACACCTTGGTTGGTGTCCACAGGCAAGACGTTGCTAAACCCACGGGTCCCAAACTCACGCGACAAGCTCGCGTCCGCGATCCGTGGAACCAGCTCACTCAAGATCGTCGCGCGCACCGCAGGGCGCCCACGCTCAGCTTGTCCGTCGTGCGAGGCATCCATGCGTCCGGCTGAGAAAAAGCCCACCGTTGCGCCCGCAAGCGCGTCTGAAATGCGCGTCACAAACGACTCGTCCACGATGCGACCACCAATCAGCGCGCCCACGTACCGTCCCTGGTGAATCACCGGAACCGCCGCCATCCGATACACGCTCCCTTGCAGTCCCCACATGTCATCGCGTAGGTAGCCATTGAGGGCTGCTGCTGCGAGTGGGTGCGCACCGAGGTAGTCGCCGATTCCTGAAGAGCCACCGAAGCCATCACGACCCACAACGTACCCACGCGCATCAAGCGCGATGAGCATGTGCGTGCGCGACGGCTCTTCGAGACGCTCGTTGAGGCTGTGCAGCTGTGTAGCAATGCGTCCTGACAAATCACGAAGCGCGCTGTCGTTGGCACGCTCGCGAGCGGTGTTCATCAGGCGAGTAAAATCCGAGCCCGTTGACAGCTCGCGCAGTGTGTCAATACGCACACGAGCGTCTGTGCGAAGATACTCTTCGATCTGCCGACGATCACCGGAGAGCAGCGTCTCGGCGTCACGACCACGGTCGTTTTCGTACGCGCCACGAACAAGAATCCCGAAGGCGATGGCCACAACGGCGACGGTGGCCAAGAGCAAATACCAAAAGCGTGAGACTAACATTAGCGTCCCCTCCGTCGTCGAGTCGCCGGTCTAGCGGGCGGTGTTGCGCCGGGCGCACCTCCGGGTGGTGTTGCGCCGGGTGCACCTGCGGGTGGTGTAGCGCCAGGTGCTCCTGGGGCTCCATTTGCAGGCGGAGTGCCTCCGGGTGCTGCTCCTGCGGGCGGGTCTGCGGGTGGAGGCACCGCGAGGTTCATCGCGGGGACGGTGCTGTCGCGAGTGCCCATGTGAGCGGCCGAGGTACCGACCTTGCGGCCCTCAAACCACACGTCCACAACATAGTCGCCCTCGGGCATGTTCGCTGTGCGGTATGCGCCATCGGGCCCTGGAAGAACGACTCGCCCTTGGCCGGGACCCACGACAATCCAGCAGCGAAAAAGCGGGTTCAATCGATCGCGCATGATGTACCGACCAGCAGCGCGGATTTGCCCCGACCGCTGGCTCGACGGCGCGGTGGCTTCGGGACCAAAGTCTGCGAGAGGGACATCGGTGTTGGCCGCGGTAAGATAGAGCTCGTGCGTAAACCAATCGAGATTGCGCAGTGAAATAACAGTGTTTGCGGTGACCACGACGGTCCCGGGCTGACAACTTCCACCCGCGATGGTCACCGTCACGGGCTGCGTGGCCTCGGGGACGGCGGCTCCGGTGACGATCACCGCGAGGTCACGCTCGGGGTTCGCGCGAGGCTCCCGGGTGGCCAGCGCCCCATTGGATTGCATCCAAAAGTACAACCTTCGATCGGGAACCTCCGGCGGCGCCGAAGGGCGCAGCGTGTCTATTCCCTGGAGGGTTCCTCGCAAAT
>JANNCG010000523.1:0-4526 GCA_031386385.1 Myxococcales bacterium | reverse complement strand
CCTCGCGCACCGTCGGCCCGAGACCTATCCGGAGCCCGAGCGCTTCCGGCCGGAGCGGTTCATCGAACGCGCCTTCACCGGGAACGAGTTCCTGCCGTTCGGCGGCGGAGCGCGTCGGTGCGTGGGCGCGGCGTTCGCGGTGTACGAGATGAAGCTGGTGCTCGCGACCGTTCTCTCGAACTACTCGTTAAAACTAATAAGCGATGCTCCAGTGAAGGCTCAAAGCAGAGGGTTAACCATGGGCCCCAAAGGGGGGATCCCCATGCGATTAATGAGCGCGACCGCCACGTAGAGCACGAGCGATCTCGCTCGGAGAGGGAGTGGGGTTGTAGGGGACAAACCTCGTCATTTGATAGCTCAATTGGTCAATGTCATCGACGATGTAAGCAATCACGCCATCTTCGGCACACAGACGATCTTCGACGACGTTGTTGTGGTTTCTTGAAGTCAATAAAGTTTTTACACGCGATACTGCATTGTAGCGATACACGTTTGGAGTGAACAGCCCCTCGTTGCGAGCGAAGGTGATAATCTCACACGATTCAGCGGGATTTAAGATGCTTAGGACCGACAACACGCGATAGAAATCATTGCGACCAAGGTCCACAATGGGATCATGCTCGGCGGGAAAAGCTCGGCCCATCGAGTACTGTATAAACGCGTTTAGGACTGTGGCGCTGTCCTCTGGGCGCTGCACTGCAACACGTGGGTTGACAGCCACTCCAGCGTCGCGAGCAGCCAAGTGATAGAGCGTCGTGAGCGTGCTGCCGTTAAGTGGATCCAACGTAGCAAAACCCATAGAAATGAGCGTCCCTGATCCTACCGGAAAGAGCCCAGGTTGGGGCTGTCGTGCGCTCTGACCGAGGGGATCGACGGTCTCTCGCGCTAACCGTTGAAGCGCGGCCTGTGTGACTCCGGGCCGAGGAAGATTGAGCGGACCACCCACCGCGGTCCATGGGGCCCGAAGAAGCTGGGATTGAATGGTTGCATCCGAGCGTCGCGGAGGCATCGCTCCATCAATGGAGCGAAAGATCATCAACACGTCGATCGTGCGCTCTTGATGCTCGCACCAGTTGAGCGTCATGACTGCACCGTTGCCCTCGCGACGAACAAGTGCATTAAAGATCCGGGGTTCGGCGGTTGCCGGCGACGGTGTCAACTGCGGGATAATCGCGTCGAGTACGACCTCGTTTGCGCCGATCATCGCGCCGTAGTGCGGCAGCGCGTAGCCAGCGACGACGCCAACCACCAACGCCACGCACTCTTCGGGATGAATCACCACTTGCGAGCGCCACTGTGAGTACCCAGCGGCAGTGGGGATCGCGACCACAGGTGCGGTCACCGCAGGCTCTTGTGCGACAAACGAGGCGCTCTGAATTGCAGCAAATTCAGCAGCAAAGAGGCGCGCTCCGGTGCCCTCGGGGAGCGGCTGCAGTGGATCCGGATCGTGCCACTGAGTTCTCATCCCGAGACCAAGAACGAAGGCAAACATCGCCGCGAGGATTGCACTCATCGTTAAACATCCCATGCGCGCGTTCATGATTTTGCGGTACGATACCGACTCATATCCATGGCCACAAGCAAACACGATGTTGGGCGTTCAGATCGGCACAAGGGGCGGCTAGGTTGCGCTTTGTGCCAGCGGTGTTTGGTCGGTGCCCTTGTGTTTACCCTCGGATTGCTGGGGTCGAACACAAGTGAGGCACAGCGGAGCGGCGGGCGATTTGGCGGCTCAAGCGGGTTTCGCTCAAGTAGCTCAAGCTCAAGCTATCGCAGCTCATCAAGCAGTTCTAGCTATCGAAGCTCATCGAGCTCGTCGAGCTGGGGCAGCTCATCAAGCCGATCAAGCTATGGGAGCACCTATACGCCTCCCCCTCCGCCACCTCCGCCGCCACCGTGGCTCACAGCGGTGCAATATCGACGCCCCAGCCCGATGAGCGCCACAAGCTACGTCAACGTGGGGACGATTATTCCACTGAGCGAAGATGAGCGCTTGTTTGAGCAACAACGCACCAATCCTGGTCAATTGCGGCACGGACCGTACTCTTTTGGCGGCGCAGCGGTTGGCTTTGCGTTCGGATTTGGTCCGCTGGCGGCGCTGTCGTATCTGCTCACTCGACCCCCAGCACCCTACTCGCCCAACGCGCCAAGTCAGCCCTACTCGAACAACGGCTATGCGCCCATGGGAGCAAACACGTCGGCTGGCGGCGACTGCGAAGTACGGCGTGTGTCTTTGGCGTTTGACTCACGTATCCGCAAATCGCTGCAAGAATCCCTCGATCAAATCGCTTCTAACGTGGATATGAGCAGCCCGCAGGGCTTGTGGAGGGGCGCAGATCAAGCGCGACAGTTGCTGTTGCAGGCCCTCCACAACGTAAGCGCCGCATGTTTTGCCTCGTACAAATCAAGCGCTCAGGGTGCTGAGCAGCTGTTCGCTCGCACATGCGACGATCTCAACGGGCGCTATGAGCAAGCAACCATTTCGAATCATCGCCGCAACGAGCCCCCCGACGTGACCGCTCGCCGCGAAGAGGGCGACGGCTTTGTCGTCGTGTCCATCGTCGTTGGCATCAACGGAAACCTTCAGCCCCTTCCAAACTCAGGGATGCGCGAATCCGTTCGCGAGGTCCTGCGAGGGTTGCTTCCGAGCAACATGGAGGATCTGGCGTCGCTTGAGGTTGTGTGGTCTCCGTCCATTGATCAAGACCGCCTCTCAAGCGCCGAGATGGCGGTGCTTTATCCCGAACTTCGGCCCATGGATGGCGCGGTTGCTATGGGACGTGTGCGCTGTACCGCGTGCAAAAACGTCTACGCGAAAGAGCTCGGAGCATGTCCCATTTGTGGCGGGACCGAATCCATAAGTTCTGAGTTATCAGCCAAGCAGCAGGCACAGATCAGCCAGGGTGCCTCTGCGAGCCACATGATCAACTGTCCCTATTGCGCAAAACCCACGCCATCATACGAAGTGCAGTGCCAACACTGCGGTGGGCGCGTCAAAACTTAGCGCACTGTCGCAAATGGAGCAGGCACAAACCAGGTAATGCGATAGCTAAGTTGGTCAGTGTCATCGACGATGTAAGCCATCACGCCATCGTAGGGACACAGCTCATCTTCGACAACGTTGTTGTAATGCGACGATGGCAACATAGACTTTATCTGTGATATATAGTTATAGCGATATACTTGTGGTATCAAAAGACCCTGGCTGCGTGTGAACGCGATTTTTTGACAGGGCTGGCTAGGATCTCCGGCGGCGAGCACCGCCAACACTCGATAATAATCGTTGCGCTCAACCTGGACGATCGGATCTTGCTCTTCTGGAAATTCTGCGGTCCTAGAAAACCGGCGAAAAGCGTCTGTGACCAAGAGGCGGTCCGTGGGTCGCTGGACTGCAACACGGGGGTTTGCGCCCACTACAGCGCCGCCAGCGGTCATGTTGAACAACATCGAGAGGGTATGCCCATTGATAGGTTCTAGCGTGGCAAATCCTACAGCAATGAGTGTGCTAGGTCCCACGGCAACCATCCCCTCGGGCACCTGACGCTCTGCTTGAGTGATCGGGTCCACAGTCTCATCTGCCAAACGCTGCACCGCGGCCGGTGTGATCCCCGATCGAGGAAGATTGATAACGCCTCCCACAGCGCTCCATGATCCACGAAGCACCTGTGCTTGAATGGTCGCGTCTGAGCGCCGAGGCGGGGTTGTGCCATCAACGGTCCGAAACACCAACAACGCATCCACCGTGCGCTGTTGATGCTCGCACCAGTTGAGCGTCATGATGGCACCGTGGCCATCACGACTAACGAGGGTGTTCGTTGCGACGGACTGAGTGCCTTGCGTTGAGGTCGCCAACTGCACGATCATGGCGTCGAGCACCTCCTGGTTTGTCGCGATCAACGCACCATAGTGCGGCAGGGCGTAGCCAGCAATGACTCCGACAACCAACGCCACACACTCTTCAGGATGAATCACTACCCGCGTGCGCCACACTGAGTATCCAATGGCCGTTGGGATGGGTAATGTCGGTGCAGTCACTGCAGGCTCTTGCACGACAAACCCACGTCGTCGTATCGCCGCAAGCTCCGTCGCAAAAAGACGATTTGCAGTGGTTTCTGGGAATGGCCGAAGCGGGTCTGGCTCGTGCAGTTGATCTCTCATCGCATTCCCAGCACCTAAGGCAACCACCGCCGCGACGATGGCACTCAGAGCTAAAGATCCCATGCGCACGTTCATTGTTCTGCGTTAGGATCATGACGCATCTTTATGGCGAGAAGCAAACACACGATTGAACATTCAACGCTGCAACAGATTCAGGTTGATCGTGCGTTTTGCCAAAGATTCTTGCTGACTGCGCTCGTGTTTGCCCTCGGATTGCTCGCTGCACGGACGAGTGAGGCGCAGCTCACCGGTGGAAGGTTTGGCGGATCAACCGGGTTTCGCTCAAGCACCCCGAGCTCAACATATAGGAGTTCGTCACCGAGCTCGAGCCCGCCAAGCGGGAGTTGGTCAACACCAACACCAACACC